>JBJEQL010000065.1:0-4918 GCA_051881735.1 Oscillospiraceae bacterium | reverse complement strand
GATTTGGCAGTCTGTATCTTTATTCGTATATTGCGGCATTGGGTTTATTCGCAATTACTGTATTAAGCTATCTTGTATTGTTTATCATTATCTTGCGGAAAATAAAGACTAATTTGTTGAGATATACCTCAACAGCTGTATTGCTTGGTTTAACATTAGCTGTGTATGGTTATTTTTCGGCAGGTTATATTGTTGATGCATTCGGTGGAAGAAAAATTGTTAACACAGCAGAATATAGCGTGTATAGAAACGAAACGCTTGTCTTTTACGATGGCAGCAAGAAAATAGTGCTGGAGCTGCCAAAAGATATTGCTTCACAGCTGTGCGATAAATCATTGGAAAGCAAGATTTCTTTGTCGGACAATTATCTTATAATTCACTCAAGTTCAATTAAGGTTGAATACTATCCAAATTCAGAAATATTTTTAAGTGTTGATATTGGTGATTAAACAGCATTATAAATTCCAATCTATCTCTCAAATAAACAACTTAACAAGTTATAATAGTAAAGCTTTGTAGAAGGAATTATTGTAAAGGAGACCAGCTATGAACAGAATTACAATAAAATGCCCAAAGTGTGGTGGTATTATAGAGGCTGATTATGAGGTTGACACGTTTTTTTGCAGCTGCTGTGGCTGTGGATATAAAATTTTACATGAAGGTCAAAGTGATGCTGAACATCCGCCTAAGATAAGGTTAATGGTACTGGAACAAGAAGATAGAGTGTTTGATAAAAAAATTGAGGAAAGCCGTAATTTGATTAACTCCCAAAAAATCCAAAATACTCCGATAAGTAGTGGAAACAAGAAGTTATTACTAATATGTTTGATTGCCTTCGTTATCATGATAGTATTTGTTGTGATATTTATTACATAAGAGAATTTTAATCGTCAAGAGTGAAGCTTCGGCGTTTGTTTTGCAAGCGCTCCGGCTTCACTTTTCACTTTTCACTTTCCACTCTCCACACTCCACTCTCCACACTCCACTCTCCACACTCCACTCTCCACACTCCAAACTCCACTCTTGACTGTATCTCTGCTTTTGTGTATAATGAAAATGATAAGGATTGTAACGCCCGATAAATCAAAAGTTGTGAGGGATAATATATGTGTTTTATTTGCGATAGAATCAATATGATCAAAGACGGAACAAACCCTTATTTTGTAAAAGAATTAGAAACCGGATATGTTGTGATCGGAGATAATCAGCATTTTAAAGGTTATTCCCTATTTCTTTGCAAAGAACACAAGACAGAATTATTTCAGTTAGACTACCCAAATAAGATGAAGTTTTTAGAGGAAATGTCTATTGTGGCAGAAGCGGTATCAAAAGCCTTTGGTGCTGAAAAAATGAATTATGAATTATTAGGAAATGGTGACACGCATCTTCACTGGCATCTGTTTCCAAGGGTAAGCGGCGATATAGAAAACTACGGAAATAACGGAAAAGGTCCTGTCTGGTGGTATCCAATGGAAAAAATGTATAGTGATGACAATAGACCTTCAAATGCAGAATTGGAAGAAATGAAATCAAGGCTATCAGAAGAATTGAACAAGCTGCTGTAACACCGTTTTTATCAAAATGAATTTGGAAAGTAAAAAGTCGAACATAAAAAGCCGTCTGCGAAGCAGACACCATAATTCCACACTTCACACTCAACACTCCACACTCAAAAAAAGGAGGTGCGTTAAAGAATGAAAAAAACCTTTCATATAAACGAAAAACGGCTTGTTTCGGTCTTTAACCGCCGCCTTTTTCTTGCAAATGTCCCGTCAATGAGCCTTATGATTGCGCTGCTGGTGATAGTTCTTATCTCCATGAGCGTCGATATGAATATACCAAGTGTAATATACAAGTCCATTTTCTACGGAACGTATTTTTGCGTGGCGTATAGTCTTGTCGTATGCATTATCGGCGGTATCTTTGCTGATACGGCTATAAAGTCGCATAAGCAGCATACTTCTATTGAGATTTCCGACTCGCTGCTTATCGTTTCCGAATTGTGTCAGTCCGTCCGATGTGACGGAAAGCTGCGTCACTACAAAAAGCTCTGGATAATCGACCTTAACGATGTTGAAAGCACAGAATATGTAAAGAATTACATCATTATCCACGGAAAAGCACGTTATTTCTATCAGGACGCTGACTGGCTCGGATTTGAACGCACCGAAAACGGCGTTGATTTCGACAACTGGTGGTATAATTCAAACGGCGGAGAGATTGTACAAACAGTTGAGATACACGATTATTATACAGACGGTGAACGAATTGCAGAACGTATCATCTTCTGCCGCAACAAAATTGCCGAGCGTACACGCCGACGAGAGGAATACCGCCGTCAGATGCTTGAGATAGCAAAGAACACCAAGCATAAGCGCGGAATTACGGAAAAATACAAGGCGCCGTATAAACAAGGCAGAACATTCCGATAAACGGAGGATCGACCCATGAAACCGCTTGAACTCACAATTTCAGCTTTCGGACCTTACGCAGGTACAGAATACATAGACTTTTCGCAGACGGGAAGGAACGGACTCTACCTTATAACGGGAGATACGGGCGCAGGAAAAACCACGGTTTTCGATGCGCTTATTTTTGCATTGTATGGCACGGCGAGCGGAAATGTCCGTTCATCGTCCATGTTCCGCAGCAAATATGCCGACCCCGAAATCAAGACCTTTACCGAGCTTAAATTTGAATACAGCGGCAAGGTCTACACCATAAAGCGCAGTCCGCCTTACACACGAAAGGCGCTCCGCAAGACCAAATCGGAAAACAGCTTTATAGAAGAACCGCCGAGCGCAGAGCTTACCCTGCCTGACGGAAAGACCATAAGCGGCGTTTCCAACGTCAACAAAATGATAAACTCGATAATCGGGCTTGACCGTGACCGTTTTGCACAGGTCGCAATGCTTTCGCAGGGCGATTTCTTAAAGCTGCTTTTTGCACCGACAAAGGAAAAGATAGACATATTCCGTTCCATTTTCCGCACGGAAAAATATCAGCAGCTTCAAAAGCGCATCTCCGAGGATATGTCCGCCGCAGGAAAAGCGCTTGATATCATCGGCATGAAGAACAAGCAGTATATCTCCGCAATTTCCTGCGGTGATGACAGCGATTTTTCGGAAGATCTGGAAAAGCTTAAAGCAGAGCCTCTGCTCTTGGGATTTGAGGAAACAGCTGCACTTACGGAAAAGATAATTGAGGAAGACAAAAACGCTCTTACCGAAGCTGAAAAATCTGCGGCAGAGCTTTCCACCGCTTCGGAAAAGCTTGCGGTGCGGCTTGAACGCTCAAATATCCGCATTGACGCAGAAAAAAAGCTAAAAGAAATAAACTGTCAGATAGAAGAAGCCGAAAAGCTTCGTCCACAATCGGAAGAACGCTTTGCCGCCGCAAGCGCACGATATACGCAGGCGGACGCTCTTTCCGAACAGATCGCCCGTGAACGAGAACGTCTTTCCTCTTATGCAGAGCTAAGTGCTGAACGTAAAACGGCGCAAGAAAAAGCTGCTCTTGCTTTTGCCGCTTCAGAAAAAAGCGAACGTGCAAAAAAAGCTGCTTTTGAAGCAGAAAACAAAATATGCGAATACAACGCTGAATTTGAAACGATAAAAAATGCCGCAGAAGAAATCGCACGGCTTGAAGCTGCAGCTGCGGAAAAGAACAGAATAATGACCGAGTTGACAGCATTTGCTTATGAAGTGAAAGAACACATGGACGTTTGTGAAAAGCTTGAAAAAGCAAAAGCAGACTACCTTGCAGCTGCCCAAAAGTCAGAAGAGGACAACTCAGTTTACGATATGCTTGAACGTGCATTTCTGGACAGTCAGGCAGGAGTGCTTGCTCAAAAGCTTGAGGACGGTAAGCCCTGCCCCGTATGCGGCAACCGCGAGCATCCGCATCCTGCTGTTATCCATGCGGCAAATGTAAGCGAAAAAGAACTTAAAGACGCAAAGCGAAAGGCTGAGAACTCCCGTGAGAACGCATCCCGGAAAAGCCGTTTCGCAGGAGAACTTTCAGGCAATGAAAAGGCTCTTCGCTCGGCAGTTTCGGCAAAGTCGGAAACTTTTTTCGGCAAGGTAGAATTTAACGTAATAAAAGACCTTATCAAGCAAAATCACGCGCTTGCAAAGAACGAGCTTGCACAGATAACAAGGGACGCTACTATTGCAGCGGACAAACAGAAACGCTGTAACGAACTCGCCGTGCTTACGGAAAAGGCGCAAACCGAACAGAAAAACTGCGAGCAGCTTTCCGCCCGGTTTTCCGCACAGGCTGCTGCACTTGAAGCGCAGGCAGAATCGGCAAAAACAGCTGCCGAAAAGCTTGCTGCGGCCCTTGAATTTTCGGGTGAGGAAGAAGCAAAGGCACATCTTTCGGCACTTGAAAAAAACAGGAACGAAATCTGTACCGAGTATGAAAACGCAAAAACTGCTTATGACAATCTGGCTGCAAACATTTCATCGCTCAAATCGGCGGCTTCAGCTTACGATTCACAGCTGAAAGACCTGCCGCAGGAGGATATCGAAAAGCTTACAGAAGAGAAAATTTCGCTTGAAACAACACGTCGTGAGCTTGATACTATGAGATCAAAGCTATCGGCAAGGATAGATACGAACAGCGGTGCATTGAAAAACCTTTCGGACGGTCATGCAGAAAATGAAAAAGCCGAAAAGCGGTATCAGATGCTAAAATCGCTCTGCGATACGGCAGGCGGCAGCATATCGGGAAAAGAAAAGATAACTCTTGAAACTTATATTCAGACGGCCTATATGAAGCGCATAACCGACCGTGCGAACGTTCGGCTCATGGAGATGACTGACGGACGATATGAGCTTGTACGAAGCACGAGTGCTGAATCGCTGAGCGGAAAAAGCGGACTTGACCTTGATGTTATCGACCACTACAACGGCAC
>JBJEQL010000064.1:0-4944 GCA_051881735.1 Oscillospiraceae bacterium | reverse complement strand
TTAATAATGGCTTTGTGAATTTCCGCAATTCGATTACCGGAGCTGTTGAAGGCTTTGACAATCTTGATATGGTTCGTGAAATGTTTGAGGATAAGGATAATGAATTTTTCCATCCGACAGCATATCGTATTGAGCTGACATCGGACGCATTTGAGGACGCCTACTATATTTCCTGCTACGACAATTCAACTGGCGAGGAAAAAACACCATATTATGATAGTGACGGTATGCCCACATTTAATACTGTTGAAGAAGCAATCAGCTATGTTGAATCGAAAAATATCCCTATCACCAATTCCAACGATGAACTTAATGTTTGGGAAGCAGCGGAAGCTGACCTTGAAAGTGAGAAGATCTCCGAAGAAAACAGAAGTCACATTGCAGATTTTCCTATGCAGAACGGTCTGTATCCCGACCATTTTCGCTTCAATGAAACTGACAACAGCTTTATATGGACATATTTTAATCCCGATGGTGATAACGGCAACGGCGAATTTGTCGAGAAATATATATCCGAGCAGGATATTTATGCTGCATATATGGCAAGAGCAAACGCAGAAAACGAAGCCGATGGACGCAATGCCTTTATAACCTGCATTTTGGAGAATTGCCGTGAAGCAGTGATTGATACATACAGCGGATATTTTCAGGGATATGCAGATGAATATATCAATAAACCCGATTCTGCTGCAGAGTATTACGGCATAGGTGAAAACAGCATCTATACCGAGGATATGACTGCCCTTATTACTCTTCTTGAAGAAAGCTGCCCTTCTGTATCTGCCGATAAGAATAAACAGGCTGAAAATGACATCAGACCTCTTGACCTGCACAGCGATGAAATTGAGATCGAGGGATATACAGGCACCTGGTATGTTATTGATGTTCAGAGAGTAAAGGACAGAGATCTTTTCCTTTTGGAAAGCGAGATATACGGTGATGAAGCTGCCTGCCTTATCGTTGATGAAAACAGAAAAGTTGTTATGGATAACGTTCATAATGGCTTTGCAGAGTATCTTGAAGCTAACAATGTTCCCGAAGGTCAGATGACCATACCGGGAGAAGCTGCATCCGAGATGTGGTATTATGGCTTTGATGTTCATATTAACGGTGAAAAGCTGGCTCCTTTTGAGAGTGTATCGGATAAAAACAGAACCTTTGATGAAATCGAGGATAAGGATAATACTGTATCCGCACCTGTCAATGATGTTACTCTTTATCATACTGCCGATACTATTGCATCTGCGGTTTTCGATATATCCGAAAAATATTTCAATGCGGAAAAAGCTGTCGGTGTGCCTTACTACCTTAATCTTGAAAGGTATTACGAAGATAATGAATGGGATAATTGGCGCAGTGATGAAAACGAGTATGCAAATGCAATGTTTTCACTCTTGGAAAGAAACTATGCACCTGTTGAAAACTACCTTATCAGCGTAGTAAATGAAAGCAAAAACAAGGATGATATGGCAGAGGACAGAGAAAAGGCGTTAAAGGCTTTGCAGGCTGTTGATATTTTCAAGGCAGGAATGGAGGAATACCGTTCTATTCCAAAGGAGAGCAAACCTATCGAAAACAACAGACTGCACTTTGAACCTGTTGAAGATAAAAGCTATGCCGAGCAGCTTTATGAAAGAGTGAACGATGAATACAGCTATTTCATAGGACAGATGAAAAAGGAAAGTCCCGAAGTTCTTATTGAGTCGGCTGCTGAAATTGTGGATAAGGACAGGATAAGGTTATACCTTGAAGAATATGAGCCTAACCTTTCCGATGAACAGTATGAAGCTCTGATTTCAAGGAATAATCCCCTTGATGAAATATATGAGCAGTGGGTAAAGAACGGTGAGCTTCACAGTATAGAAGATGTTGCTATTGTTCTTGAAGAAACTGCCGATAGGATCCTTATATCTCTTGAACGTGAGCAGCCTTCAAAAAAGAATACCGAGCAGGAAAAGATCAATATGGTACTGGCGGTATCACAGCACGATACAAACAGATACTATATTGCAAATGAGGTTTCCGAAGAAGCTGTAAGAAACGTTATCTCAAATTCCGACAAGCTGTTTATGGACCTTTGTGCGCTTGGCGGCAAGCAGATAAGTGAAGTGGAATTTGCGGAATATTCGCAGAGAGATGGTGTCGAAGCTATTGATGTGAATATTGACGAGCAGACTATGCACGTTTATAACGCAGAGAAGCCTATTGTTTCTTTTGATGAGATAAAGGGGACTGATGAAATTGCGTCCTTTCTTGACCTTGCTAACAACACTATTTCATTTTCCGTAATAACCATAGAAGATGAAAAGCCTTTTGTGGTTGGTGACTATATCGACAAGCACGACATAACAGCTCTTGAAGAATATCAGGACTATATCTATGATACGGGCAAAACTGAAACCGATGTCAAGGTAGAGTATTATCAGATTGGCGGCGGAGATAATGAATCCTACGGTGCTTATGATGATGAACGCACATATATATCCGAACATCTTGATGAAGTTCTGGCACATCGCCTTACCGATAATCTTGAATCGGAAACATATTCTGTTGCCACTCCCACAGAGCTGCTTGATGAGATAAACGAGGAAAAGGGCATTGCAGAGGAAGAAGTCGAAGAGAAGTCAGAGCTTGACAGCGCAATCGAATATATAAGCAAGTATGCGGCAAGGGAATTTGATTTTGACGAGAGCAGTTCGGCTCCCGAAGATTTGAAGCACGTTAGTCTTGGATATACCGAGCTTGGCGATGATGCGGAGTATGCTTTCCAGGTTGAAGCCGACCTTGAGGATTATGCCGTCAGATACTATATCGACAACGAGCTTGTTCGTGAAGATAAGTACAATACACTTGCGGAACTCATAGAAAGGGAACTTTCTTCCCTTGAATTTGACTATTTTGTAAGTGAAGGCAACGACCTTCTTGGAGAATATATGCAGAAAAAGTCAGAGGAACAGAGCAAGAGCGTTGATACTACCGAACCGGCAAAGTATGAAAAGTTACCTCTTTACACAAAGGACTACAACGAAGCAAAAGCAGCAGGCGAAATCGAGCTGTTTGTTGCAAATCTCAACGAAAACAGAGCTTGTGCAAGAGCCATTGATAATGCAATAAACGGCAATTACGGCGATAACAGGCTCAACAGTGCTGCCGCACTTGAAAGCGTTATGCAGAATTACGGCTTTGACCGTATTATGCACGTTGTTTCCGCAAGGTTGTATCATAACGATTGGGACAGACGTATTACAGATGAAAATACAACGTGGGCAAAGGCACAGTTTGAAAACATCTCTGCGGATTCACGCCGGATGGCGCAGCAGTATCAGCTGAACGCACATCCCGGACTTATAAATCTGTTTGCCGATACAGTCAGAGAGGAAGAAAAGCATATTCATTCGCTGGAGCAGTCGGCAAATGAGCTTGAGGAAGAAGAAACGGACATCGACCGCTTCTATACCGATGACCGACCTGTAAGGGAAGAATTTTCTTCGTTCAATTCACCCACAACGGGAATGATAGACCATATCCTGCGCTGCGGCAGCAACGAACCGGGCAGCCTTGAAAGAATTGTCCGTCAGTTTCAGAAGAATAAAACGGTCGAAGAAAACGCCGAATTCCTCAAAAATGAATTTGGTGAGGATGGCAGAGGATATATCTACAATAACAACGGCGAATATAAGGTTTCAGCTTGGTTTGATGAAAGCGGCGTTTATGCAGCGGTAAGTGAAACTGCTTTCCCTAACGGAAGAAGGTCGCATATCAGTTGGGAATCGGCTGCCGAATATATCCGAAAAATGCTTGATAACGGCACGTTCTGCTCACAGGAAATTATTGACCGTGCAAGAGATATAGATATTAAGGATATAGCTGATAAGCTATGGTATCTCCACCAAGACAGCAACATCCCTTTCTTTATTCCCGACTATTTCTTTAAGGGCGGTTTCCCCGAAAGCACAGAGAAAATTGCCGAAGCACTTCACGGCATTACTCCTGTTAATGAGTTTACAGAAGGTCTTTCCAAGTTTTATGAGCAGTATTTGAATGACCACGATGTTCTTCGTTTCAAGTTTCATAAAATTCCCGAACTGCTCGACAGAATGAAGGATTTGCAGTCGGAATATAACCCTGCAAGAGTAAGATTTGAATATCCGCAGTATAAAACAAAAGCTGACTTCAAGTCTGAGTACAGATTCTTTATTACCGAAGATGAAATAGATAAACTGCTTTTAAATGGCAGCGGCACTTCCGGTGGGAAATTCCGTATAGAAGAATTCTTTAAGCAGGAACATTCTGCAAAAGAAAAAGCGGATTTTCTCAAAAATGAGTATGGTACCGGCGGTTCGGGCAGAAGTAATTATAACGAATCACACGACAGTAAGGGTATTGAGCTTAAAAAGGGAAGAGATGATACCGTCTGTGAAACAAAAATAAACTGGAATGAATCCGTAAAGCGTATTGACAGACTCATTTCCGCAGGCAAGTACATAAGCGAAAAGGATATTCAGCGGCATATAAGCAACGCACTGTATGATCTGGAACACAGGGATATAAACTTATCCTATGAAAGACCTATTATAGAGAGAGCTATGGCTGTCCTTGATAAGTATAATGTTCCATACGAAAAACCGCAAAGAAATCCGATTGATGTGCTTTCCGAAAAGTTTACCGAACACCAGATGGGAAAATTTGAGATTGAAGCATACTATCAGAGCTTTTCTCCATCGACCGAACAGCTTGCGGAGTATATCAGAAGTCAGTTTGAAAACGAAAAGCAGGGTTTTGGTCTGAAGGATTATGCAGCCGATCCGAATGGAATTGTGTTTACTGACCTTACAGAATACTCGTGGGAACAGGTCGCAGAAGCAGTAGCAAAGGCTATTGACGATGGGAATTCTCGTTGATGCGGTTAAAGCTTTCGGTGAACTGTCGGCGCATCGTTTCGGT
>JBJEQL010000063.1:0-4944 GCA_051881735.1 Oscillospiraceae bacterium | reverse complement strand
CGGCAAGGTAGCCGTGATCCGTGCCGACATCGCAGGCTTTTTTACCTTTGACAAACTCCGCACAGGCTTTAAGTCTGTTTCCGAGCATTGTTTTTACTCCTTTTGGGTTTTAAAAAGAAACCGCACAAATATTTCATTGTGCGGTAAATCTCCGATTTTTACTTGTTTGCAAAATGTGCCTGAAGCTTTGCAACAAGCTCATCAGGGTCTACGCCGTGAACAGCGCAGGCGTCAGCGATGGATTCTCCTCTTGATGCAGGGCAGCCAAGGCAGTGCATTCCCATTTCAAGGAAAAAGGGCGCAGTTTCCATATCTTCATCGAGGATATCGCCGATAACGGTATCTTTTGTAATTTCAACAGCCATTTTTTTACGACCTTTCATATTGGAATTATACGTTTATATTCGTATATGTATATTATAATCAATATTTATGAAAATTTCAAGTAGTACTTGTAATTTTTGCACCTCTATGGTATAATTTATTATTATATAATTTATATATTTTTTACCGTGAAAGGAAGGATATCTTGAACCTTTTAAATAAACTGGAACGCAAATTCGGAAGATATTATATCTCGAATCTTATGCTTTATATCGTTATCGGTAATCTTATCGTTTTTATATTTGATTATCTGTTTCCCGAGTTGTATCTGAGCAGCTATATGTATTTCGATCGTGAAGCTGTTCTGAGCGGTCAGGTGTGGAGAGTGCTTTCGTTCATTCTTATGCCGTTTAATTCAAATCCGATCTTTATGCTGATAAGCTGCTATTTCTACTGGCTCATCGGCTCGCAGCTTGAGCAGGTATGGGGCGGATTCCGCTTCAATGTATTCTATCTGACCGGTGTTATCGGAACGATAATAGGCGGTTTTATTTCGGGATTTGCTTCTGCGGAATATCTTAATATGTCGCTTTTTCTTGCGTTTGCGATACTTTTCCCGAACGAGCAGTTCCTTTTGTTCTTCTTTATTCCTGTAAAAGCAAAATGGCTTGCGTGGATAGACGCTGCGTTCCTTTTGTATGATATGATAACGACCCTTGCGTTCGGTTATTGGCAGATAAGCCTTTGCATAATCATTTCTTTCCTCAACATTGTGCTTTTCTTCGGCGGCGGTGTTGTGCAGAGGATAAAGGTCAACTTCAAGTCGAGAAAGGTGCGGCGTGAATGGCGTGACGTACGTATCAAGATGACAAGTCATGACGATAATAACGACAAAAAATAATGAAACAGGTGATCTTATGAAAAGGTCAATAAAAACCAAGATCATTTCGGTCGTGGTACTCAGCTTTCTGTGCCTGACGGCACTGCTTGTTGTTGTAAGTATCTGGAATATAAGCAACGTTCTTGACGAGGATTCGTCCGAGATAATGGAGCTTAAATGCAGCGAAAGCGCACAGGAGATAAGCGAGAGCCTGCGCAACATTGAACAGTCGGTCAACACTATGAGCAGCCTTTCGGGAAGCCTCTTGGGCGATGTAGATGAACTGTTTGAGAATAACGATCGGTTTGAATACTATTTGGGAATGATGAAAGAAATCGGAAAGAATACCATTGAAAATACCAATGGTGCGCTTGCCGTCTATCTCCGCTTCAATCCTGATATTAAAGATAACGCCGGATTTTTCTTGGTCAAGGACAGCAAAATAGACGAAATAGTTGATACCGAGCTTACTGATATCAAGGCTTTTGACAAGGACGACCTTGAACACGTTGGCTGGTATTATATCCCGATAGAGGCGCATCAGCCTGTGTGGATGGATCCGTATTACAATCAGAATATCGGTTATGATATGATATCCTACATTATTCCGATGTATCATAACGGCGAGCCTATCGGCATTATAGGAATGGATATTGATGTTGAGCTTATTCGTGATCTTTGTGCAGAAGTCAAGGTCTATGAAAGCGGAGATGCATTTATGCTTGACTCAAACGGAAATATCGTTTACGGCAGGGGCTTCCCCTACGGACAGCAGTATCTTGAATTTCCCTGTGATTACAAAATGCTCACGGATAATATGTTTATGCTGGATAACGAGGGCGAAAAGTCGCTCATTATCTCGCAGGTGCTTGACAACAATATGAAGTTCTTCATAAGAGTTCCGAAGAACGAAATAAACGAACCCAAGAATAGACTAATAGGTCTGCTTCTGCTTCATGCCGGAGTATTTCTGCTTTTATCCGTATTTGTTTTTTTCAAGTGGACAAACCGTTTCACACGCCCCTTGCTTGAACTGACCGAAAAGGCGCAGAAGATAGCGGAGAATAAGCTTGAAACCGACCTTTCCTGCAGGACCGGCGATGAGGTAGAAGTGCTTTCTGAAAGCCTTGCAAAAATGGTGGATTCGCTTAAAAGGAATATGGATTACATCAACGGCCTTGCTTACATTGACTCGCTGACTAAGATAGGAAACAGCCTCGCATATAAAAAGAAAGTTGAAGATCTTTCCAAAGATATCGCCGAGGGGAAAGCTGATTTTGCGCTGTATGTAATGGATCTGAACGGACTGAAAAAGGTCAACGATACATACGGTCATGAAATGGGCGATGTACTTATAAAAAATGCAGCCGATATAATAAGTGCCGCTTTCGGCAACGAATTCAGTTATCGTATCGGCGGAGATGAATTTGCCGTGATCATCGAGGGCAAAACCGAAGGCGAGATAAAAGGACTGCTTGAAAAGCTTGAAAATGAAATGAGCAGCTTCAATTTCGGTAAAACTGAAGATTATCGTCAGGTTCATATCTCCGTTGGCTTTTCAATATACCGTTCGGGTGAGGACAAGGAATTTGCCAATGTCTTTCGCCGTGCGGATGCGGCAATGTATGAGGATAAAAAGCGTAAAAAAGCCGCTCAACTCCAAATGGCGGCAATATAATACTAATTCCAAATTAACCTATAGACAAATCCTCGGCTATAATAATCCAATTCTGTGTCTGACTCTCTTGAAAGGCATAAAGCCTTCCTGCGGTCGTCATCCTTGACTTGGATTATTCTATCTGTCGGCTTTGTCTATAGAACGATTTGGAATTAGTATAAACTGACAGCGCAGCTTACGTCAAAAGGTAAGCTGCGTTTTCTGCTGTCCCAAAAAACGGGCAGCAGAGCAAAGCTGTGATATGATTCGCTTGAAACGCTGACTGTGATATGCTATAATTGTATAGAAATGTATAGAAAAATATCCGAAAGGAGCGAAAAACGATGCTCAATTTGATATGCGGCGGAGCAGGAACGGGAAAATCATACGAGATAATGACAAGGATAAGCCGTGCTGTTTCCGATGGAAAAAAAGTGTTTGCGATAGTCCCCGACCAGTTCAATTTTGAATATAACCGTTTATTATATAACTTCATGGGCATGGAAGATTTCAACCGTATGGAGATAATCAACTTTTCCCGTGCGGCAAAATATATCTTCATAAAATATGGCGGTTTAAGAGGAAAATATGCCGATGAAACGGTAAAGAGCGTTATAATGTACGAGGTGCTTTCAAGGCTTCGCAGCGAACATTCGCTTGAATTTTACGGCAGGCAGGCTGCGAAAACACGCTTTGTCGCAGACGCTCTTGAAATAGTAAAGGCGTTTTCGGCGGCAGGTGTTTCTCCCGAGCAGCTTTCGGGAAAGCTTGCGGCGCTTGATGAAACGATACGCCCGAAAGCAAAGGATATTGCGCTTATCTATTCGGGATATATGGACAGCCTTGAAAAACATGGCTTCAAGGACAACGGAACAGACCTTACGGAAGCAGCGAAAAAGGCTTCCGAAAACGGCTTTTTCAAGGGAACGGAATTTTTTATAGACGAATTCAAGAGCTTCACGCCCGATGAGTATGAGCTGCTTAAAGTTATGATCCGTGACTGCGCAGGTGTGACGATATCACTTTCGACCGAGGATGAATATCCGAAGAATTTCTCGCTTTTTGATACCGTTAACACAACTGCTTCAAAGCTGATCGCTATTGCAAATGATTCGGGAGTGCAGACGAATAAGGTATTCCTCGCGGAGAACCGCCGCTTTAAAAATCCCGAGCTTGAATTTATGCGTAAAAACCTCCTTCGTTCAAAGCGTGGGATTTTTGACGGTGAGTGTAACGCCGTTAAGGTGTATGAAGCGGCAGAGCCTTACGCTGAAGCAGATTATGTTGCGGCGGAGATATGCCGCCTTGTCCGTGAAGAGGGTTACAGATACTCGGATATTGCGGTAACATCACGTTCGCCCGAAAATTATGCGGCAATGATAGAAGCGGCGTTCAGACGCTCGGATATTCCGCTTTATACTGACGCTTCGGACGGGATCGCTCACAAGGCTATGGTCATATTCATCAGAACGGCGATGAAGCTTGCTTCAATGCGCAGCTTCTCTACCGAGGAGATACTGCGCTATATAAAGACGGGCTATTCGGGTCTTGACGATGAGCAGACGGATATACTTGAAGAATACTGCTATAAATGGAACGTTGAGGGAAAGATGTGGAACGAGCCGTTCCGCATTGACGATGAAAGTGACGAAATTGCGGAAGAAGCAAGAAAAACCATTATTATGCCGCTTGAAAATCTTCGCAGGAAGTCGGCAGACGGAAAATCGGATAGTATCTGCCGTGCCGTTTC
Organism: Oscillospiraceae bacterium; assembly: GCA_051881735.1. Lineage (GTDB taxonomy): Bacteria > Bacillota > Clostridia > Oscillospirales > Ruminococcaceae > UMGS363. Next base: position 333 of record JBJEQL010000063.1, on the reverse strand, counting down.
GGATTTCCTTGAAGAAGTCAAGATCGCCGAAACTGTCACGAAAGCTGCGGAAAATGCAGACGAAAACAGCGAAGCTCTGCTTGCTGTTCGTGAGGCAAAGCAGCTTTGGGATATGCTCTGCGGACTGTTGCAGACGTTTTACAGAACGCTCGGCGATAGTGAGATAACCGCTGCGGAATTTGCGGAGCTTTTTGACGCCGCAGTTTCCGGAATGAAGCTTTCCGCACCGCCGAAAACGCTTGACAGCGTAAGCTTTACGGCGGCAAACACCTCACGTTTTTCTAATCCGAGGGCAATATTCGTGATAGGTGCGAACGAGGGAACATTTCCGTA
>JBJEQL010000062.1:0-4990 GCA_051881735.1 Oscillospiraceae bacterium | reverse complement strand
GCCGTTTTTCAAAATGTACTCAAAGACGGAAACTCGTACATTTTTCAAAACGGCGAAACGAACGCTGCGCTTTAATCAGCTTTTTCCTAAATACATTTTTGACTGCTCTTAAAAGAATTTAGGAGCTGAATTTTATCAAATATAATTAATTAGGTGTTGAAAGCTGTAATTACGTCGTCTGTTTGGTTGAACGGACGGCGTTTTTATATAAAAATTTATGACAGTAATCTGTCGGAATGGAGTATGATCATGAAATACTACTATGTTAAAAAAATCGAGTAGAGGTATCCGATGAAATTGCAAGGTACAATAATCTTATGCATTCAAGAGAACTTCGCAGAAGAAGGCGGGATAAGGACAAACTTGTGTACTTTTCCGACGATGAGATATTGGATGTGTACTGCAATGTAAGTACAATGGGAACGGACGAGGAATATGAGCAGATTGAGTTGCGTCATATTATAAGGGATGCTATCAAGAATGAATTGACGGATTTGCAAAGAACTGCTGTTATATATGTTTTCTATGAGAGATATACTCATAAACAGACCGCAGAAATCATGGGTGTAAGCAAGTCAACGGTAGATACATATATTTGCAGGGCGTTGGCAAAGCTTAAAAAGAAGCTGGGTAATATGGATATACTCTAAACCGATGTGAGTGACAATAAACAAAAAAGCAAGAGGTGATTTGTAGATTATTTTAGATTTGGTGAATAAAACTCTCCCGAATGTCGTGCAGATGCTAATAAAACGTACTGTATATTATAGAGGAGGAATCATTCTTAATAGATTACGCAGACCAGGTCAGAGATAACGAGATTCGGGAGGATTTTTATGCAGGAAAATTCAAGAAAAGTAATGACAGTAAAGGCTGCTGCTGCCTTGATCGAGGGTTTGTCCGAATACAGATTAAGACAAATGTGTCTAAACGGACAGGTCGAATGCATCAGGGCAGGACGCAAGATACTTGTGACTGAAGCAGCTGTAATGCGAGCTGTATTTGGCAACGGTAGTGAGAGCAAGCCAACGGAAGAAATGGAAAATAAAAATGCGATTTAATGCTTTAAAGCATTGACAAATAGTTTCGATTATGCTATAATAAAAACAGACAAAAAAACTGCCCCTCATCTGCGAAAATGAGAAGCAGTATTGGCGTTGTAATCATATTTCCAAAAGAAAAATGAAACAAAGCTCTAGCAAGTTAATTGTAGCATTTTTCTTTAGGGATGTCAAGTTTTTTTGAAAGGAAAGTGGTACAGTGGCTCAGATTTCAAAACGTGGCGATAGCTACACTATTCGATGTTATTGCGGAACAGATGTAAACGGTAAGCGTATTATCAGGAATTTTACTTGGAAACCGGACGATGATATGACACCTAAGCAGATCGAAAAGGAACTTAATAAGCAGACTTTATTGTGTGAGGAGAGATGTCGCAGAGGAATTGTTCTTGATACCAATATGGCATTTGCCAAATACATAAATGAGGTATGGCTTCCACGTGCAGAGAGTGAGACTAAAACAACAACATTTACACGTTATAAGGGAATGCTCGGTCGAATCATACCGGCGCTTGGACATTTTAAGATAGGACAGATACAGCCGTTTCATCTTTACACTTTTTATGATAATCTTCGTGAAACTAAGCGTGAAGATGTAAAGTGTACTCCTAACAAAGAAGCAATCAAACTTATGAAAACCGATACTCGCCCTGAACTTGCAAAGAACATTGGAATATCAACCACAACGATCGATGTTATCAGAGCAGGAAAGAGAATAGGGATGGAAACAGCCAGAAAAGTAGCAGAGTATTTTGATGTCAAGCCGAATACTATATTTGAAATGACAGGAGAAACGCTTTCGGATCGTACGGTGCTTCATCATCATAGGCTTATTTCAACTATTATGCAGTCTGCTGTATATGATGAGATTATTTACAACAATCCATGCAAGCGTACAAAGGCTCCGAGAGTTGGGCGAAAGGAAGCACATTATCTTGAAGATGTGCAGGCTGAAAAGCTTCTTGAATTGATATCTGAAAAAGCAGATCACCCGTTTGATGTGATAATTTCGCTTATTCTTCATACGGGAATGAGAAGGGGAGAGGCTTGCGGACTTAATTGGGATGACATTGATTTTGCAAATTGTACTATTAGTATTTCTCGTTCTTTATTGTATCTTCCCGAAAAGGGCGTATTTGAAAATGATACCAAGACATTTTCTTCAACGAGAGTTATAAAGGTGGGTCAGGATGTTATTGATATGCTGTCAGATTACAGAAAGTGGCAGATAAGCAAGGCAAATGAGCTTGGAGATCAATGGATAGATAGTGGGAAGATATTCACTTCATGGAATGGTAAACCTATAAATCCGGGTACAGTATCAGCTTGGTTTCATAAGTTTATAATAAAAAATGATCTGCCATACATATCAATTCATGGTTTGCGTCACACAAATGCTTCGATAATGATCTCAAATGGTGTTCCGATAACAACCACCGCCAAGAGATTAGGACACAGTACAAGCGCAACGACTAGCAAAATATATGCTCACGCTATAGCCTCTGCAGACGCAGCAGCGGCTTCGGCTATTCAGGCTGTCATCCCTTTAAAGAGGAGAAGTAATTGCAATTAAACAATCACTCCATATAAAAGAAGGAACTGTTGCATGAATTGCAGCAGTTCCTGTTTTTATATATCAAAATATTTTAAAGAAGGAGTGATGCTACGGCAATACCTACACACCAGTTTTCGGTGTTCATCGGCATTATCTGTAAAATCACAAAGGAAGGTGTTATCGGATGCAAGAAAGTCTGCATTATGTTCAATAATGCTTTGGTTGTATGAATCAAATATGTGCTGTATCCAACCGGTGTTTTGGTTTCGATCGTCGCCGTTTGAATTGAAAATTTCCAACAGTCTTAAGCTGTATTCGGAATTGTATTCGTCGGCAGTCAATTCCTTGCTGTAATCAAACGTACTGCCGTTATCTTTATCAAGAATAAATTTCATTGCGTCTGTCATTTGCTGAAAAGCACAAAGATGAAGCAGAGGGTTATCCTTAAAGCATTCCGCTTCAGGGTTCCAATTGGGAGTATAATAATACTTTTTGTTGGGTATGTCAGGATAGGTTCCTGCTCTGCCGTGTCCGAGCCAGCCTAACGATGTTGACGAAAACGCCGGAACGTAAGCATAGTTGGGTTTTGTTTTTTTACTTAACCATCGTATATTGCTTAGTTTATACGGGTTCTGATCATTGGACTTTTCATATTCTGTTATCCATGTAGTTTCATTTATTGCTTCGGAGGGTATTCCGACAAAATATTCATGAGAAAATGTATCTGCAAGAACGTGCATCGTCATTCCAATATACAGCAGCTTTTTGTTTTGTGAATTTTGATCGGAATAAAATTCCGCTTTTGCTTTATCAACGATCTTGCCGGTCATGTGACCATAAGGCAGACACATAAGCTTAAAAATTTCCGTGGTTTCCTGATTACAGATGTATTTTCCGTTATAGTAGCGGAGCCTGTATTTTCCGTCCTCGGTATAATTTCCGGGTAGGAAGTGAAAAGAAGTCCATACCTGTGGGACCTCGGCAGGAAAGGCAGAGCCAAACCAACCACTATTCATTTGCAAAAGCTCGGACATTGAATGGTAAGTAGGTACACGGCTCCCAAATCCATGGTTTTGGAGTAATTCTTTTGTGCAATCGTCAACAAACTGAGCGGCATGTGCAATTGCCCACGCATCATCATTGTCAAAGCCTGCTTCTCTCGCCGCACAGTATGTACCGTAATAGTGAAATGAAAAATTCATTGTAGTAGATCCTTTCCGGAACTGACTGCGGATGCGCAGTGATTGATTTTGTCGAAGTTATCAGGATTGTTATCAGCGCATACGCAGAATTGTTCCGCCATTGTTAGTTGTTATTCTTCAAACTTGTCGAAGTTGTAAGTTATTGATACGGCACCGGTACTCTCATTTTCACTAAGAATGATCGTAAGGTACTGCTGACCCTCATAATCGATCTCAACAGGCTTTCTCGAAAGCGTTGCAGCATCAAAGAACGGATCTCTGATCTCAAGGTCGCTGAGAGCAACATAAAGCTTGGGGTGAATTGCAAAATTGACCTTGAATCCGGGACGGACATCGCATTTGAACAGGGGCTTGCCGTTCTTTGCAACAACAGCAGAGCTTGTACGGGAATTCTTGTTGTGGATCTCAATTGTATCTTCTGTCGGAGCAGGCTCGTTGCTCTTTCTGACATCAAGCGCATTATCGTTGCTGTAAATATCCCATGCAGTGTTGTATTCAACCGGCATGAGCTTGGTCATGATCTTGCCATCGTGACTGATGTTTTCCATTGAACCGATAGTGATCTCAGTAGGAAGCAGTGCTCTCATCTGAGCACCGGGAGCAATATACTGATGCTCCCATGCAGCGGTCTTGAAGTTTTTGACGTTAAGTGTTACAGCCTCCTGATAAAGAAGTACCTGCTGTGTTGTGCCGAGCTTGCTTTTTACTCTGATGTGAAGGTCAGTGTTTGAATTAGCCATTTAAAATTCCTCCATATAATATTTATTTCTTTGAAGCGCAGCAATGCAATGACTTATGCGCACTTTAAATGGAGCATTTTACGTTTCCATGACTGCCTGCTTCATAAAGGCTATGATTTCGGAGAAGTGTTTTTTGCTGCATAAACAGGAACTTCCGCCGGCAAAAAACAACTCACAGTCCGAAAAGGATACTACTTGAGAAATATTTGCAATTGTGGATGAGCGTACAATTTTGAAAACGTCGGGCAACTCGTTTATAAGCTTTGAAATATTTGTCCTGATCTCGTCTGTGCCGTTTTTATGTACAACTGTACATATATGGGTTTGATCTGATCGCTCAATGAAGAAGATGTCTTCAAAGGGAATGATCTTGTTCATACTGTTGTAATGCGTTACTGAAATTCCTCCGCATACTGTTCTGAGATTTCCGTA
>JBJEQL010000061.1:0-22488 GCA_051881735.1 Oscillospiraceae bacterium | reverse complement strand
AAACAACTAAAATTTTTAATAATAGCTCTTGATTTTATTAATATTATATGATATAATAAATAAGGATTAAGAAAATATTTCTCAATTTTGACATTTCAGTACACAAAGGAGGATTAATAATGGCTGAAAAGAAAGAATTCCTGTCCTATAAAGGACTCCCTCTTGTGAGAAAAGACAACACGATTTACTATGGAAATATGTATGATGACTACGTTGTCATGATGGATATCAAGGATAAAGAAAAGGTCGGCAATCTTGAAGTTGCAAAAAAGATCAAGGTTTATAAAATGGCGACCGATGAAAAACTCAATCCTGTTGAAGCGATAGTAAAAACAAGCGAGAAAAACAGCCTTTATGAAGCACTTGATATAGCCTATGTTTGGCTTTCAAGAGCATCGGCTGAATAAGAATTAAAGAGATGCCGCTTTCCTGATTTGGAAAGCGGTTAATTTTTTTGGGTTTACAGCAATATTAACAAATTGTCAATGAATTCTGCAACGATATGTGTTATTATTAACGTAAAGTACTACATATTTTGAGGGGAAGGACTAATTATGGGCAAGCTGCTTTCAGCAAAAAAAACAATCAAAATTGCTGTTGTTTCCGGCGACTCGGACAGCGCTTATACCGGTCCGCTTGTTACAATGCTGTGCCGAAAGTTTGAAAAACTCGGTTATCACATTCTTTGGTTTCATACTATCTCCGACGAGGGCAGTCAGGGAACTCCGCATGAGGTCGGAGAGAATAACATATATAACCTTATAAATTATGACGCAATTGACGCTTTGATAATGCTTACGCTCACGATCAAAAGCGATAGTGTAAAAAAAAGCATTGCCAAGAAAGCGGCGCTGCATTGCGTCCCGGTGATCTCGCTCGATGAATATGTCGAAGGAGCATTCAATATCAGCTTTGACTATAACGAGAGTCTGCGTGATATAGTTGATCATGTTATAGAAGTTCACGGCAGGAAAAAACTTGCGTTTATAAGGGGCGACAGGGGAAATTACGTTTCCGATCAGCGTGAGAAAATCTTCCGTGAGGTGCTTGAGGAACATGATATTCCTGTTGATGAATCACTTATTGGAACAGGATATTTCTGGCATGAAGCTGCGGAAAGTGTTTTTGAAAAATGGTATAAAAGCGGAAACATCCCTGATGCTGTCATTTGTGCAAACGATTCCATGGCGATCGGTGTATGCCGTAAAGTGGACGAACTCGGACTTTCCGTGCCGGATGATGTTATCGTGACCGGTGTGGACGGAATTCCCGAAGCGATGAGCTATAATCCGTCAATAACGACAGCAAGAACAAATATGAACGAGGCGGCAGAGTATATCTCCGATACGCTGTACAAGATACTTAACGGCGAGATATCTCCCGTGGGCACAGAAACTATCAAGGCAGAGCGCCGCTATGCACGTTCGTGCGGCTGTGTGTCAGCAGTATCGGCAAGATCGCTCAACGATAATATGCATGAGCTTTATGATGACATAAACCGCTTCAAATTCTATGCAAAGTCGGTCATAACAACCGCAGACGAGGTGAAGATCGACTCGGATTTTGCAGCAACAGTCAAGAAAATGGATGTTTTTCTGAAAAAAATTTGGGCGAAGCATTCATGGCTGTGTATATGCGATGATTTCTATGCGGAGATGAAAGATAGCGACGATATAAGTCAGGATTACAGCTTCTACCGTACAAACGGCTATTCGGACAGAATAGGCTACGGTGTAGAATATGACGATGAAACGAAAAAATCGTCTGTTATGCTGCCTTTTGCGACAGCAGAGCTTATCCCTGATCTGGATAACGTGCTGAAAACCTGCAAGAATATAATGTTTCTGCCGATACATTTTCAGGATAAGTCGATAGGATTTCTTGCGGTAGAGTTTACGCAATGTCTTGGAAACTACAATGTTATAAATACATTCGACTGCGGAGTTATAAGCCTTGTGCTGGAGAATGCAAGAGTGCAGGCAACGCTCCATTCATTCCTTGATAAACTTGAGGAAATGTATATCCGTGATCCGCTGACGACGCTGCTCAATCGAAGAGGTTTTTTCAAATTTGCACAGAAAGCATTTGAGGATAGCCGTGCCAGTGGCCGTGAATTCATCATGATATCCATAGATTTGGATTATCTTAAAACAATAAACGATACATACGGTCATGATGACGGCGACTTTGCTATAAAAACAATGGCGAAAGCGATTTCCGAAGCTTCGGAGAGCAGACTGTTTACAGCACGTTTCGGCGGAGATGAATATGTCGCTGCAGGAATGTCACCACATGAAGGATTTGACGAGGAGTATGTCGCAAAGCTTAAAGAATGTCTTGAACGGCTTAATTCCGTGTCCGGCAAGCCGTATAAGGTCGGTGCGAGCATAGGAGTTTATAAGGCAGTTCCTGCGGAGAATGACGGTATGGACGTTTTCATAAAGGAAGCCGACCACCTAATGTATGCCGATAAGAAACGCAGAAAAGCGGAGAGAAAATAAATTGACCGGTCAAGTTAAGTTAAGCTTGACCGGCCGTTTTTAGTTTTTGGGGACTTTCTTCTTTTTAACTGTTTTCATCAAAGTTTTATATTCTTCAAGTGCGGCGTTCGCCTCATTTTTGGATATCTCACATAGACCATAGCAGGCATTCTCAAACGGTGCGATGATCTTTTCGGCAGCGCTGTCTGTTTTTTCTTTAATTAACTCCGACAGCTGCTTTGGTGTGAACGTTGATGTTTTTAACTTGAAACGGGCGGCAAATTTGTCAGAAAGGCGGTTATATATGAGGATAACCGCTTTGCTTCCGCTTGAATGTCTGACACGGATATAGAAGATGCGCTCGTTGATCGCTGGCATGAGTAGTATCAGAATAAGCAGCAGAGCAGCAAGCATTACCACAACGGCGCAGGTTACTGAAATTGCAAGATAGTCGGTTTCTCGGTTACCATTGTTGTTTCCATTCCCTGCAGAGGCAGAACCGCCGCCAACGGTCGGTTCATATATTATCCAGCCTGCGCCGGGAATATAAACTTCCGGATAAGCGTGTGCATTTTCGGTATTAATGTTATATACGCCCGATGTTATCAGTTCGCCTTGGTTGAAGCCTTCGACATAATGTACCTGCAGACCTGCCGCTTTAGCAAGTAGGCAATATGCGGTTGCAAAGTCTGAACAGGTTCCGCGGCGGCTCTCGTTCACGAAATACTCGGGTGTATCATTTTCTTCGGGTGCTTTGTATGCAAGGTCGTATGTGAAGCTTCCGTCATTGAAGAAAGCTTCAATTGCTTCTGCCTTTTCATAGTCGTATGTCAGACCTTCTGTTATCTCGGCAGAAAGCTCACGCATTTCCTCGGAAATATAATAATCTTCAAAGCCTTCGTAAGATGTCGGAAGGTCGAATAATTCGTTAAATACCTCTCTGAGATATGCATCTGCAGTATCAATAGCTTCGCTGCTCAAATCGAAATTATACCGCATATCAACAAGAAGCCAATAAAAATCGTCTGCACTCATATCGCAAAGTCCCGAATGGATAAAACCGCTTTTGTAAGCACTATCCTTGCCGTAAAAGCTTACGGAATAGCTTTCGTTTGCACGAATAAATGTGTTTCCTATTCCGGTGTCGGTCATGACTTCACCGAGGTCGGTGCGTCTTGTTCGTCCGTAATCTGCGCTTCTTTCGTAGAGTGAAGCAGCTATTGTGCGTTCGGGCGCAAGCAGATAGATGGACGGATAATCGATCGATTTAATATAGGCTGTATAAACGCTGTCTTCCTCTGTTGAAAAGCGTTCAAGCACAGTCTTGTCAATGCTTTCGGGGAGCAGCGTTCCGCCTGCTTCTTCATATTCAAGATAAGCCTTTGCAAGCTTCTGAAAACTGCGGTTCGGGGCTGATTCTTCCCATGAATAGCGGCACATACGCTTGGGGTCTGCCGTTTTCGAGTACCACCAGCGGTTTTCGCTGTCGTAGCTGTCAAATACCTGTATCTTGTAATACTCGGGGCTATTGCTATTGACAACATAGAGCTGACGGCTCTCCATTTCATTGTAAAGGTCGGCGTTGCCCGAATGTTCGGTGTAGCTTCCGTCTATTGCTCCGTAGCTTCCGCTGAAAGAAAAGTAAGAGGTGAACGCTTCAAATTTTTCATAATATGGTGTTTCCTGCGGTTTGGGGATAATAACTGCGATAAGCACAGCTGCAACGGCAAAATCAATATATCCCGTGATCGCAGCAGCTTTTCCGAAGCTTGGCTTGTCCTTTGTATTTGCGGTCTTATAGTGGTAAAGATACAGCAGAACATCGACCGCAGCAATGGAAATGGCATAAACAGCCGGAACGGACTGCGAAGCCTTGATGAATATAGCACAGGGGATTATTCCGATCAAAGTCAGAATCGCGATTCGGTAGATGATGTGCGTGAAATAATAGACCGCTGAGCTTATGAAAAACGAGAAAAACAGAATTAGCGAAAGCATATACGCCGCATTTGTTTCGATAGTAGCCGCACCTGTCAGGAACCATTCTATGAATTCTATTCTGTTCGGTGCAAATGACATCACAACGTTGATCACGGCGAGAAGAGTGACCATCATTCCGAAATAAACGAAAAATCCGAGCTTTTTATGCCGTGAGATAAAGTCAAACGCTGCAAAAAATATAATTGTCAGTCCTGCAGAGAGCAGGGAGTAAATATTCAGATAGCTTTTAAGATAAAGATAGCATATTGCAGAGCATATCAAAAACGTGAAAACAAACGGCAGAGCTTTTTTGACCGCATTTTCACGGGAGAAGAATTTTATGTTATCCAAAACCGCCGTTCCTTTCGTTTTATGAATTAATAAAATCGTCAGAGATGATTTTCAGTCCGCTCAAAGCACTTTCGGAAAAAGCTGCGGATGAAATTGCAGTTATGTTTATTCCGAATGCTTCAGCTGCTTCGGCTTCTGCGGCAAGCAACGCGTCTGCACATGGCGTAAAAAGCATGACGCTGCCTGTTTTTTCAGCTTCGCAAAGCTCTTTAGCAGGGATTCGCTGCGTCGAAGTATTCGGCGTGACATCGTGCGAAGAAAACTCATAGTAGGCGAGAGCAGTCCGCAATTCGGCAAGATCTGCTTCATCGGTGACATTGTGCGGTTCAAAACCGTTTTCCGTCATGAACCATACCTCTGATTCAAAGCCGAGCTTTAAAAGTGCTGAACATACGCCAAGCGTACCCTCTACCGAACGTTCGCAAAGCCTGCGTTCGGTTCCGATACGGTCAATAACGATAGTTTGCTGCATTGCTTCAATTTCATCATCAAGACGAACGTAGTAGGAATCCTTTTTTGAGGAAAGCTTCCAGTTTATGCGCTTTATCGGGTCGCCCTCGTTGTATTCACGGTGAGTAAAACCCGGCATACCGCCGAACATTGTGAAGCTGTCATTTTCCTTTGTATCTTCACTTTCATCGGAAAAACGGATAGCGTCCGCCGCAGAGCGTATAAACGGACAGTCGGGCGAGATCTCGGGAATATCGGGGAAAACATAGACCTTGTCGCCGCTTTGTATCGGTTTAAGCATAAAGCTTGTGATATGCATAAAATCGGAAACAAACGCCTGCGCTTCTCCTATGCTCAGAGCGCCCCATATTATGGGTTTTATCGCAACATCGAATGAAGTGCTGCTTTTGGGTGCGACTGCTGCGGAAAACTCGTCCGATCCATATTCAGCTCCGTCCACTGCAGCAAGCTTTATTCCAATATTCGATACGGGCAGACGGCTGTCGTTTGTGACCTTTATATGCAGCTTCAACTCTTCGTTTTTGTAAACAAGAGTGCTTCCGAACGACATTTCTATCTTGATCTTACCTTTTTTATATGTTATAAACGTCAGCAGCTCAACTATAAGCGAGAATATTAGCGCTGCTGCAAGGATATAGAAGAATGTCCAGCCCGTGCTTGCGGACATATATAGTGCAAAGAACACCGACAGTCCGAGAGCGAATATATATCCGAAGCACCGCACAATGATCGCCGCTGCCTTGCTTCGGGTGCGTTTTTTCTTCATAAGCAGAGCCTTTCTTATTCGGTGGGAACTGTAACGCCTGAAACAGCTGCTTCGATTGCAGCTTCAGCAGTTCCGAGAGCAGCCTTGCCCTTAGGCGAGAGCATGATGCGGTGTGCAAGTACAATCACAGAGCAGTCCTTAACATCATCGGGAGTGATGAAATCTCTTCCGTCAATGAACGCTCGTGCTTTTGCAGCCTTGAAAAGCGCAATACTTCCACGAGGACTTACGCCAAGCTTGATATTTTCGTCATGTCGTGTAGCTTCGGCTATGGAAACGATGTAGTTCTTGACATTTTCGGCAGAGCGGACTTTTTTTACTTCGTCCTGAACGGCAGCAATATCATCCGTTGTGATCACGGGAGAAAGCTTTGATATAGGGTTTTCAAATTCGTTTCGTTCAAGTATCGCACTCTCTTCGGCAGAACTCGGATAACCCATGCTGATGCGCATTGCAAAACGGTCCATCTGTGCCTCGGGCAGATGATAGGTTCCGTAGGTTTCAACAGGGTTCTGCGTTGCAAGCACCATAAACGGACGCATCAGCGCATGAGTCTGTCCGTCAATGCTTATCTGTCGCTCTTCCATAACTTCAAGCAGTGCAGACTGCGCCTTAGGTGAAGCACGGTTTATCTCGTCTGCAAGCAAAAAGTTGCAGAATGCGGCGCCCTTTTTATACTCAAATTCGCCTGTCGTCTTGTTTATCATGGAAAATCCTGTGATATCGGACGGCATAATGTCTGGCGTAAGCTGTATACGGTTGAAGCTGCCGCCGACCGACTTAGAAAGCGCAGCCGCAAGCTGTGTCTTTCCGACTCCCGGAACGTCCTCGATAAGAACGTGTCCTTCCATAATGAGCGCAGTTACAACGTTTTTTATAACATCGCTTTTTCCAACGATGACCTTTTCAATATTGTCAATAAGTGCAGATATCTTTTTGTCCATTTTTATCTCCTTATTTTAAAATATCCGTCAATAACAGCGGCTTTTTCCATTATTATTGACGGATACGATTTTTTTATCAGATTTTATTGTTTCTTAGACTTCATTACAAGAATCGTTGCAAGCACAGCTATGATGACAGCCATTATAACGATGACAATGACAACGCCAACACTTATTCCGTTGTTCTGAGATGCAGTCTGTGAAGCAGCTTCGGTCTGTTCGGCTGCTTCTGTTTCGGTAACTGCTTCCGTACTTTCGTCAGCATCAGTCGTTTCGGTTACTTCTGTTTCTTCTGCAGCTTCGGTCGCAGCAGGTTCCTCGGGAACCTCAATAGGGTAATCACCGTCAAGGTCACCTGCAACTTTGAGGTTGTTGTATTCCCATGCAGAATAGCTCTCTGCGCTGTCCTCGTAAACATGGATAGTTCCGCCGACGTTCATAAAAGCGCTTGATGAATTTATTGACGGTGCAGCTTCTGCGTAAACATAGATATCTTTAAGGTTATTGCAGTCTGCGAATGCTCCCTCTCCGACAGAAGTTACAGATGGTCCGATGATTATATCGGAAAAACCGCACTTGCTGAACGTGTAAGCAGGTATCTCGGTGACTTTAGGTGAAACAGTGAAGCTTTCAAAGCTCTTGCAGTCCTTGAAAGCGCCCTCTCCGATAGAGCTTATGTAAACTGCGTTCGGCATTTCTTTAAGTGCTTCACAAGCTTCAAAAGCATAGCTTCCAACCGTTGTTACGGTTTTCGGCATGGAAATCTTTTCAAGCTTTTTGTTGTTGTTGAAAGCCTTGTCACCGATCTCTGTCGTGTTCATCGGAAGGCTTATAAATTTGAGCTGATTGCGAGAGGGGAGAGCGTTCTCGGGGATAACACCGTTCTCCGCTTCGGTCTTTGCAAGCTCAACGTATTCAAGATTTGGGATAGCAGTAAGTGCGTTCCAGTCGGAGGAGTTAAGCGTTCCGTTCATAACGCATATTTTGGTGATATAGTTATAGTCCGTTCCGTCAGCAGCTTCGGAAATAGCTTCTGCAAGCTTTCCTGTTTCAAAGCTTTCAACAGTTACGGCAGAGTCGTCCTCCTCTGCGGCGTAAGCGCTGAGTGATGACTGAATGGGGAGAATGATTATTCCGGCTGCGAGCGCTACTGCAAGAACAATCATAATGATCCTTATGGTAAGGGTTTTGTTTTTCTTTTGCGGCGTTGCGGTGTAAGTCCTGCTGCCTGTTTTTTTGTTGTTTGCCATAGTTGTGACCGTTCCTTTCTAAGATGTAACAATGTATTATGTAGAGGTTTTTTCACTTTTAACGGAAAAATGACCTGCTATTTGTATCTTTTCGGGAGTGAAAAGAAAAACATCTGTCGTAAGCGGATTTGGAGATTTCTTGAATTCACGAACTATCTCTTTTCCAAGCTTTTCAAGGATATTGTTCGTTATATTTTCAAGTATTAGTATGCTCTCGCAAGAGGGGGCAACAACAAGGAATTTTGCGCCCATGTATTCATATACAACACGGCGGAAATCGTTGCAGAGTATGAACGAAACTCCCAGATGCTTGCATGGAAGATCGAATTCCATTGCATTAACACCCTCGGCAATGCTTGTTTTTTTGACCTTGGTTTTTGCAAGCAGCCTGCACATATTCCTGTCAGCAACGGAGAAAAGTACCTCACGGGGCATTCCCCAGCGTTTGAGGATATTTTCATCAAGCGGATGCAGCGTCATATCGTCCGATGTATATACAATGACCTTGCGTAGTCCTCCTGCAAAATCGGAGCTTATCATATCGGGCTTAACGTCTTTTTCACGCATGACAGCAAGGCGCAGGAACTCCTGCCCATTCGTGAACGAAACCATGCGGCTTTCCATGTCGCATTCCTGCTCGATCCTGCGTATAAGTTCGTTCAGCATTTCGGGCGAAGGAGCGCTTTCATATTCCGAACGTGCCTTGCTTATGTCGATAGAAAACTCGGAGATGCCGTTTGTTACCTTGAACATATCGCCGTTTTTTTCGGCAACGGAAAGGTTATGCCTTCGCAGAGCGTTTTTGAATTCCGAACCGAATTTGTCTTTTTTCAGAGCATCGCTCAGTTTTTCCATTAAGCCGTTCAAGCACAGCACCCTCCTTTATCAGATTATTTTTCAGCATGTTATCTATTATATCATATATTTTTCCGCTTGTACAGATTGAAACGGTAATTTTCGGTAATATTTTTTTCTTCAGCGCAGAATCCCTGTTTCATGCAGTCGTGTGCGGATCTCATCAGGGGTTCTGCCGTGCCGTGCGCTTATCTGCGAAAGGGATAGTCCGCTTTCGACTTCGTCACGCAGTCGTTCGGTTTCTTCAATGCTCCAGCCGTTTTTACCGCCGCTTTTTCTGACAGCGTCTGCATTTTCTTTTATAACTTTCAGGAATTCTTCACCGTAGCTTTCGCTTTTTTTTCGTCCGACACCCGATACTCCCAAGAATTCTTCTATCGTTTCGGGCAGCCGTCTGCACATATCACGAAGCGTTGCATCGGTGAAAACAAGATAAGCAGGTATCTTGGCTTTTTCTGCGATCTCTCGGCGTTTTTCCTTGAGTTTTGACAAAAGCTCCGTATTGACGGAATGTTCCGCAGGCTTTTGCTTTGCTGTAATGCGCTTGACTTCCTTCGGAAGCTTCATTTCAAACCTCTGGCCCGATCTTATGGCGTTCGCTGTAAGCTCGGTAGGCACGACGACAGGATATTCGCCCTCACGAACTCCGAGAAAACCTTTTTCAATTAGTTCATCAAGGATAAGGCGTATCCTGTGTATAGGCATATCCGCCATGATTCCGTAGGTCGAAAGCGTATCATAACCGTTTTTGATAAGCTTTTCCGCCTTTGAACCGTGAAGAATATCCGTTATCGCAGCTTTTCCGAGATATCTGCCGTTATGATTGTATATTCGGTAAACGCAGCTGATTATCTTCTGTGCTTCGGTCGTTATGTCGGCAGTTTCAAAGCTTGTGCAGCAGTTTGAACAATGTCCGCAGAAAGAGGACGGCTTTTCTCCGAAATATTTAAGTATGCTCGCTCTAAGACAGTCGTTTGTCGTGGCGTAAAAGGTCATCTGCTTGAGCCGTTCATAATCCTTGCGGCGAAGCTCCTCTTTTTCCCTTTCGGTAAGCTCTTCATTATCCTCGTTTGAGTTCTCAATAAGAAAACGTGCAAGAGCAACGTCCTGTCCATTATAAAGCAGTATGCAGCTTGCAGGCTCTCCGTCACGTCCGGCACGGCCTGCCTCCTGATAGTAGCTTTCGATGTTTTTCGGCATATTATAATGTATGATAAGCGAAACGTTGGATTTGTCAATACCCATTCCGAAAGCGTTGGTCGCAACCATTATACCGCATCTGTCATAGAGAAAAGCATCCTGATTTCTGCGGCGCTCATCATCGGAAAGTCCTGCATGATAGCGTGTAGCCGAAAATCCCTTGTCGCAGAGAGCATCACATACGACTTCGACGTTTTTTCGTGTCGCACAGTAAACTATCGTGCTTTTTCCTCTGTTTTCATCCACTATTCTAAGCAGTTCGTTAAGCCGTTCGGCAGGTCGGCGTACCTCAAAATAGAGATTTTGTCTGTCAAAGCCTGTGGTTATCGTAAAAGGGGAGCGCAACCCAAGCAGCGAGGAAATATCTTCCTTAACGTGTTCGGTCGCAGTTGCTGTGAATGCGCTCACCACAGGACGATAGGAAAGCTTTGAAATGTATTCGGGAATTTTCAGATAGCTCGGGCGGAAGTCCTGACCCCATTGGGAAACACAATGCGATTCATCTACTGTTACCATAGATATGCGGCTCTGTTCGGAAAAGGAGAGAAAACCGTCTGTGACGAGCCGTTCGGGTGCAACATATATGAGTTTGTATTCTCCTGCACTTGCACGGCGCAGGACTTCCTGATATTGTGAAAAGGAAAGCGAGCTGTTTATGTATGCCGCAGGGATCCCTGACTGGACAAGACTTTCGACCTGGTCTTTCATAAGCGAGATTAGCGGAGAAATTACTATCGTGATACCGTCAAGCAGCATCGCAGGGACTTGATAGCATACCGATTTTCCTGCGCCCGTCGGCATTATACCGAGTACGTCACGCCCTGCGAGAATATTGTCGATTATCTCGGACTGACCGCTGCGGAATTCATCATGTCCGAAATATTGCTTTAAAACTTCAAATTTATCCATTGTTTTTATTTTTCCTGTTTTTTGCATTTGTATCCGCCAAGCTGTTCTCTGAGCGGACAAGCTTCACATTTCGGACTGCGTGCCGAACAGTATTCTCTACCAAAAAGAACGAGCCTATGGCAGAAATCCGAGCTTTTATCGGGCGGAAGAAGCTTTCTCAGGTCATCTTCGACCTTGTGCGGATCTGTGTTAGCAGTAAGTCCGAGCCGTCCGCATATTCTTATGCAATGTGTGTCCGTAACGACAGCAGGTTTGTGAAAAATATCACCAACAATAAGGTTAGCGGTCTTTCTGCCGATCCCCGGAAGCTTTGTAAGCTCCTCAACTGTATCGGGGATAACTCCGTTAAGGTCATAATAAAGGGTGTGTGCCATTTCGGCAATGCTCTGCGCCTTGGTCTTGTAAAGTCCGCACGGCTTGACGATCTCGGCAATGTCCTGCCAGTCGGCGTCTGCGAAAGCTTTGAGCGTGGGAAACTTTGCAAAAAGCTCCTTGGTGACAATGTTTACCCTTGCATCGGTGCATTGAGCCGAAAGCCGTGTTGCTATCATAAGTTCATAGGGTTTGTCTTTGTCATATATAAGCGAACACGCTGCGTCGGGATATATCTGTTCAAGGCCTGCAACAGCAGTGGCTGCTCTTTCTTTTTTAGTCATGATTTATATGTTCCTTTCGGGAATAAGATCTTATCGTGATTTATGTTTTTGACCGACTCTGCGGCGGTATTCGCTCGGAGTGATACCCATCTGCTTTTTGAATACACGGGAGAAATAGTTACCGTCCCCGAAGCCGCTCTGCTGGGCAGTTTCCTCAACGGAAAGCTCACCCTCTTCAAGAAGATTGCATGCACGGCGCAGACGGAGGGAAACTATGTATTCCTGCGGCGTCTGGTGATAGGTTTCGGTGAAGATACGGACAAAATGCCTTGCCGAATAGTGCGTGACCTCGGCGATCGAATCAAGCGTCAGCTTTTCGGTAAAGTTTCGCTCGATAAATTCAGCTGCAGCTGTGATATTTTCAGCGCTGCGGTTTTTACCCGATTCCTTTGAAGCGAAAAGCCTTGACAGTATGACCGACAGCATCATAAAATACGACCTCAGAAGCGTTTCACGTCCGTCCGAGTCGGTTTCATATTCATTCTGTAGCATTTTAAGCACATCGCATATACGGATAAACTCATCCGGTGGAAGAGTAAGCTTGCTCTGCAGACCGTCTTTCCCGAAAAAAAGCGAGCGGAAACTCTGTGAGCTGCATATATCGGAGCTTTGACCAAAAAATTCGTCAAATCCGAACATTATGTTGCATATCCTGAACCCGACCGCATCCGAAAAACCGTGTGAACGTTCAGTCCCGATAACGAAAACATCTCCCTTTTTTATCGGGAAGCACTCATCGTCAACGATATGCATTGCACTTCCGCCGATAACAAAAACAAGCTCGTAAAAGTCTGCGTGGCTATGAACAGGAAAGGTGTTTTCATGTATATCCTGTTGTATATGGAACGGGAATTCGCTTTTGTCGGTGAATTCTCTAAGATGAAATTCTCTCATTATAGTTTTTTTCCTGTCTTTTTGTAAAATCTGACAATGTAATCGGTTTACATTTTACGTTGTTTTGTTTATGTCATTATTGTGCTAAAAAATGTCGCTATTATTATGGAAAAAGTGATAAAACTGTGATATAATTTGTATACATTGTAGCATATTTTTACAAAATAATCAAGGCTTTATGTGGATTTTTTGCTTTTTAGCCTGGTTGTTTAATATTTTGGAGGTGCAGAAATATGGCGAATGCTGTTAATTCAGCATACAATATCGGCTCAAAAAAGAGGGAAATAGTGCGGTCACCCCGTGAAAAGCTTTGCGATATGCTTTTCTGGGTAGTCAGACTGGCTATTATAGTGAATATCATTATCCTCTTTTTCCCGGGATTTAACGCTGCAAAAATTACCGATCAGATCAATAAGAATATGTCGCTTTTCACCTGCGGCGTTTCTTATGATACTCTGACAACAAACCTTGGACGTTCTTTTTCAAGAGGCTGGGTTCCCGAGTCTGCGTTCAAGCTTCTTAACGTAAGCAGCCTTATCATCATCGCAGCAGTTGTTGTAATGATAATCGGCGCTTGTATGTCACTCGGAAATAATAAGATGAAGAAAATGAGTACATTTTTCAGCATCGGCGGTGCCGCTGTTGAAGGCTGTGCACTTTTTGGAATTTATCGTTCCTACGATATGCTTCTCGATTCCGAGAAAATTGAAAAGGTTGAGCCATATTTACCCGGAATTATCTGGCTTTATGTTGTTCTTGCGGCAATTGTGCTGTTGATTTCTGCTGCAGAACTTGTTCTTATCCCGGTAGATAAGAATGAAAAAGCCGGAATGCTTCCTAAATACAGACTTTTCCTTATGATGCTCCCAATACTTGTTCTTGCATTCGTATTCTGCTATCTGCCGCTCTTCGGCTGGAGATATGCATTCTTCGATTACAAGTCCGGTGAAACCCTCACAATGGACAAGTTTGTCGGATTAAAGTGGTTTAAGTCGCTTGTCAATACAGCTGCAACAAGAAAGGACGTTATCAGAGTTATCAAAAACACCCTTGCAATGAGCGGTCTCGGAATTGCAACAAGCTGGGTGCCTATGGTATTCGCTATCTTCCTTTCGGAAATCAAAAACACCACTTTCAGACGAGTTGTTCAGACATTTACAACTATCCCAAACTTCATCAGCTGGGTTCTTGTTTATGCTATTGCGCTTGCAATTTTCTCAACAGACGGATTTATCAATACATTCCTTACTTCTATCGGAAATCCTACAATGACCAACTATCTCCTCAGCGACTCACATATGTGGCTTAAGATGCTTGCATGGGGACTTTGGAAGGGACTTGGTTGGAGTGCAATCATCTACATTGCTTCCATTTCCGGTATCGATCAGCAGCTTTATGAGGCAGCAACGGTTGACGGCGCAGGAAGATTTGCGAAGATGTGGTATATCACGATCCCTGAGCTTATTCCTACATATATGGTTCTTTTGCTCATGTCTATCGCAAACATTCTTTCAAACGGTATGGAGCAGTACCTTGTATTCTCCAATTCGATCAATAAGAACAGCATTGAGGTTCTCGACCTTTACGTTTATAACCTCGGTATCACAAGCGGACTTATACCGATCTCAACTGTTATCGGTATGTTGAAGTCCATTATCAGCGTAATTCTTCTTTTTGCCGCAAACGGTGTATCTAAGCTTGTTCGTGGCGAGAGTATTGTATAAGGAGGCGGTTTGAAATGACTCGTGAAGAAAGAGCTGCAAAAAGAGCAGAAGACAAATACTTTAAAAAGCATACAACGAAGATCAAACTGACTCCCGGTGACATTGTGTTTAACATTCTGAACTACTTGTTCTTTATTGTTTTCACACTTAGCTGTATTTTCCCGTTCTATTACATTTTCATCAACACTATCTCGGATAATGAGCTTGTTAAGAAGGGCGTTATCACATTCTTTCCGCAGCAGGTGACCATCCAGAACTATATTATGATGGCTAACGTTAATGACCTGTGGAATTCGTTCGTCGTAACAATTCTCAGAACGCTTATCGGTACCGTGCTCATGGTATTTGCTTCTGCGCTTGCCGGCTATCTTATGACAAAGAATGAGATGTGGCACAGAAAGTTCTGGTACAGAATGCTTGTTATCACAATGTACTTTAACGCAGGACTTATTCCTACATATTTGAACCTTTCGATGCTTGGACTTACAAACACATTCCTTGTTTACATCATTCCGGCAATCGTTTCTCCTTACAATATCATCCTTGTAAAGACCTATGTTGAGTCTATTCCGGGTGAAATTGAGGAAAGTGCATTTATTGATGGCGCAGGATATTGGACAATATTCTATAAGATAATATGGCCGCTGTCAAAACCTATTCTTGCGACTATCGCAATTTTCGGTGCAGTCGGACATTGGAACTCGTTCCAGGATTCACTTATTTACAACTCCAACTCACCGGATCTTTATACCGTTCAGCACAGATTGTATGTATACCTTAACCAGTCGTCAAACCTCAGCGCAATGGTAAATGGAGCAACTTCAAGCTCGGATGCAGCAGCGCTTTCGGGTGCGATGAACACGAAGATCATACAGTATACGATCTCAATGATAACAATTATACCTATCATGCTTGTTTATCCGTTCATGCAAAGATACTTTGAATCGGGTATCATGCTCGGAGCAGTTAAGGGTTAATAGGGGATATCTGATATTCAGATACCCGAAAAGGGGTACCGAGAGTTTAGACTCGGTACCCTTATATGCTTATATATGGCAATCTGTTTTGCATTTATTTTTGGAGGTACCGATGAAATTATTCAGCGTAGAAAGTCCGCTTTATCAGTTTATGCAAAGACTGTGGGACATTTTGAAGCTTAACTTTATGTGGCTTATATTCTGCATACCGATAGTTACGATAGGTGGAAGTACAATAGCCGCATATACCGTCCTGCTGCGTATGGCGGAGGATCAGGAGGGAAACGTCATAAAGGATTTCTGGAAAGCGTTTAAGGAAAACTGGAAGCAGGGCGTTTTGATCGGACTTCTTCCGCCGATATGCTTTGAGGCTGTGTATCTTGATTTCCAGCTTTATAATGCAATGGAAAGCGGCGGAATAGGACTGCTGATAATGGGTTGTTTTTCGGCGTATATATTCATATTCTGCCTGATATATGTCTTTCCGCTGCTTGCGAGATATGATAATACAGTTATAAATTCGATAAAGAATTCGTTCCGTATAGGAATGAAGTTTTTTGGACGAACATTCATTTTGATAGTGATAATTGTTGTCGAGCTGCTGCTGATATTCTGGAATACAACAACAATGTTTGTCGGAGCACTTATCGGCCCTGCCTGCATAATGTTCACAATAAGCGGAGTTGCAATACATATCTTCCGAAAGATAGAAGAAGATCCGGCATCACTAAGGAAATAATGCGAAATTATTGCAGCGTTGACAACAGCCGTTAAAACCTCAAAGCGGACAAAAGTTTAGGTCAAGTCTTTTTAAAGGCTTGACCTAAACTTTTGCTCCGCTTCGCAGTTTTAACAGCTTTTCCGCATTAATCAAGCGGATATGTTTTGAGGTTCGGCAGTTCATCAAGAGTGAGTGTTCTGTCGCTGTTGTATGCTTTTATCAGCATATCCTTTTCGGTATATTCCTCATTGAGAAGGAAGTTTTTGAGTGTGAACGGGTCTGCCCATGTTCCCCAGAAAAGCCAACGGGTATTATTCTTCATCGTAAGCTCGGGATCCATTACGCAGCCGTTTTCCGACAACGCAACAAGCTTTCCGTTCGGTGAAGTTTCAACACATTCTGTAAAGGTGCCGCCGAAGCTTTCATAAACGTGGTTTCCTGCATATATATCATAGGAAATAATATCGATAGTTTCATCACCCGGATACCATTCGGGATCCTGACCGTTCCACATCCATATCAGGTTTGTAAGGTTATGCTCGTTTGTCATTTTATCATACATTGTGTTCCAAAGCTTTTTATAGCTTTCCGGCTCGCAGTTGCCCCACCAGAACCAGCCTCCCGATGCTTCGTGAAGCGGACGCCATATTATCGGAACCTCCATATCTCTGAGCCTTTCAAGCTGTTCTGCGATAAGGTCGATATCCTTCATAAGCAGTTCATAACCTTCATCGTCCTCGCCGTTCATGATCTTGTCGAGGTCGATGTTTGAAGCTTCTTTATAGAATGATTTGTACCAAGGATTGTTGCTGTCGTTCTTTGCGTAGTGTTCGGGGGAATTCCAATGCCAGCAAAGCTGAACGATACCGCCGGCGTTTTCATACCAGTCATAAGCAAACTCAACAGTGCTGCTGCTTGCTCCGTTTTTGACGTTCTGGCTCGAGTAGTTCATCATATCCATTCCAAGAACGGCAAATTCTTTTCCGGTTGCCTGTTCAATTCTTGTCAGCTCGGTAGACATTCTTGCTTTGTCGGCGAACTGACCTGTAAGAGTGTAGTTTCCATAAATATCGCAGAGAAATTTATAAAGCCGCTTTGTGTTTTCATCAGCATTCGGATTGGAAAGAGGTTCGGTAATGTTGTAGGTGTCATCGTTTATCGAAGTGTTTGCGGTTATGATAAGACTGTCATAATCAACATAACCCCATTGCGGACTGAGCGAAATAGTGTGTTCACCTGCTTCAAGATAGATACCCTTCATATACGAGTCGGATATTTCCTGCGAGCCGGCAGTCTTTATATCGCCCGAGTGTTTTCCGTCTATGAAAACATAATTAACTCTTCCGCCGTCAGGTGTGTTGCAGCGGAAGTTAAGGTCGTACATTCCCGAGTTTTCAAGCATGACTTTAAATTCGATCTTGTCATTCTGACCGTTAAGTCCCGTTACAAAACCGCTTCCCGAAAAACCATCGGCTTCAACTGCCTTGCAGTTTCCCGAAAGCTCTGCTTCTTCAGCTTCGATAACAAGTTCAAAATCCTCGGGAACGTTGTTTTCCGTAAGGGGATATTTGGTCAAGTCAAGGTTGTCATTATATTCTGTGCGGATCTCGCCGAAAATCGCCATAATAGCAGGTTCCTCATTGTTCTCTTCAGCTGTTTCTGCATTGTCGGAAATGGAAGATGTGGTTTCGCTGTCTGAAGATGTTGTACTCTCGTCTGTTTTTTTGCAGGCAGTTAAAGTTGTTGTACACAACAGAGCCGCTATTGTTGCAGCTGCGATCTTTGATGATTTTAAATTCATTTGGTACCGCCTTACTTTAAAAAACCATTTACGATCTGTTCTTCTGCCTGTGCTTCGGTAAGGCCGAGCGTCATAAGCTTTATAAGCTGTTCTCCTGCGATCTTTCCGATAGCAGCTTCGTGGATCAGCGATGCGTCAATATTGTTCGCATCAAGAGCAGGAACAGCGCTTATCTTTGCGTTGTCCATGATGATCCCGTCACATTCCGTGTGTCCTGTGCAGGCAGCATTGCCTTCCAATTTGGAGTAGAATATTTGAGTAGAGTTGTCCTTTGCGACCGAGCGTGAGATTATGTCCGCACCGGAGTTTTCACCGTTAAGCTCGGTGTTGTAGGTGCTTTCGGCATACTGATTGCCATGCGTCATAAGTCGCTCACGGACAACAAGCTTTGCACCCTTGTCAAGCTTTGCAGTAGTTGTTCGCTTGGTGGAATCAACGCCCTTTATCTGAACCATTTCCATTTCCATGGAGCTGTTTTCTTCCATGTAGACCTCGGTGGTCGGGTTCATGATGCGTTCTCCCGTGCCGTCACCCTCGCCATAGTGCTTTTCAACATATTTTACCTTTGCATTTTTGCCGACAAAGAAACGGTGGAGTCCATCATGCTGCGATCTCTGCGTTCCGCAGTTGTGTATGCCGCAGCCTGCAACGATAACAACATCAGAGTCATCTCCAATGAAAAAGTCGTTGTAGACCGTTTCGGTAAGCCCACTCTCGCTGATAACGACAGGGATATGAACGCTCTGGTTCTTGGTTCCCGGCTTTATTTTTATGTCAATTCCCGATTTGTCTGTTTTAGTTGTAATATCAATGTTTGCAGTTGTATTTCGTCCTGCAGCTGCGCCGTTTGCACGGATATTGTAAGCACCCTCGGGAACGCTGTGCAGGTCTGCGACCTCCGAGAGAATTCTTTTCTGTATCTCGTCTAACATAGTCATGCTCCTTTAACCTGTGATTGCCCGACAGGGATTAATTGCGGAATTCGTGCCCTGAATTTTGGGCAGAATATCCTCTCTCTTGCCGTAATGGAGAATTTTTCCGCCCGAAAGGACGGCGATCTCATCCGCAATGTTCAGTATCCTCTCCTGGTGGGAGATGACGATTATTGATTTTGACTTGTCCTCGTGCATCTTCTCAAAAACCTTGATAAGATTGGAAAAACTCCATAAGTCAATTCCTGCTTCAGGCTCGTCAAAAACAGAAAGCTTTGAATTTTTTGCAGCGATACCTGCAATTTCAATGCGCTTCATCTCACCGCCCGAAAGGCTTGCATTTACCTCACGGCCAATGTAGTCCTTTGCACAAAGTCCGACCTCGGACAGATATGTGCAGGCTTCGGAAACGGAAAGCTCACGCTTTGCAGCAATGCGAAGCAGGTCGATTATGCGTATTCCCTTGAAGCGTACAGGCTGTTGGAATGCAAAACCAATGCCGAGATTTGCACGGTCGGTCACGGACATATCGGTGATGTCTGTGCCGTCAAAAAGAATCTTACCTGTACTTGGCTTTTCTATTCCCATTATAAGCTTTGCGGTCGTGGATTTTCCACCGCCGTTCGGACCTGTTATTGCGAGGAATTTTCCGTCCTCAACACACAGGCTCAGTTCCTTTATGATCTCCTTTTCATCGCCGTTTTCGGACTCGGCAGAATATGATAAGTTTTTAAGTTCAAGCATTTATCTATTGACCTCATTTCAATCATACATAATTTGTCATTATATACAATAATTGTATCATTATTGCCGCTATATGTCAAGCATAAAATATTATACCCTGATTTAATTAATTTCCTTGACATTTTTGTATTATTATAGTAAAATATTAAAGAAGAATTCTTCTGAAAGGATGTTTTAAAATGTATATTACTTGTTTGGACCTTGAAGGCGTTCTCGTTCCCGAGATCTGGATCGCTTTTGCAAAGGAGACCGGTATCCCTGAGCTGGAAAAGACCACTCGTGACGAGCCCGATTATGATAAGCTTATGAAGTACCGTATCGGTATCCTCAAAGAGCACGGCCTCGGACTTAAGGAGATCCAGGACGTTATTGCAAAGATCGACCCGATGCCCGGCGCAAAGGAATTCCTTGACGAGCTTCGTTCAATAACTCAGGTCATCATCATCAGCGATACATTCACACAGTTTGCTGCTCCGCTTATGAAGAAGCTCGGCTATCCGACTATCTTCTGCAACAGCCTTGAAGTTTCTCCCGAGGGCGAAGTAACCGGCTTTAAGATGCGCTGCGAGCAGTCCAAGCTCACAACTGTAAAAGCTCTCCAGTCTATCGGTTATCAGACGATCGCCAGCGGCGACAGCTATAACGACCTTGGCATGATCAAGGCAAGCAAGGTAGGCTTCCTCTTTAAGAGCACAGACAAGATCAAGAACGATAACCCTGATCTTCCTGCTTTTGAAACCTATGATGAACTTATGGCTGCTATCAAAAAGGCTATGGACTAATTTTAACAACAATAAAATCTGCACAGGGTATTTGAACCGTGTGCAGATTTTTTATCCTTTTTTTGATCGTTTGCGGTAGATCACAGCGCAGACAATCAGAATTATCGGAAAAACAACTGCAGAAAGAAGTCCCGGACGGAACTTGTCACCGAAATGTTTTGAAACTGTCCCGACAAGCGCAGGACCGCCCGAGCAGCCTAAATCTCCTGCAAGAGCAAGTATTGCAAACATCGCAGTTCCACCCTTAGGAAAGCGTTCCGAAGCAATGCTGAAAACGCCTGGCCACATAACTCCAACCGAAAATCCGCATATTCCGCAGCCGAGCAGCGAAAGGACAGGTATAGGCGAAAGCGCCGCAAGCAAATAAGAAGCTGCGCAAAGTCCGCAGCAGCCGCAGATATATTTCAAAAGGTCGAGTTTTTCTCCTGCTTTTGCATAGAAAACTCTTGCGCTGCCCATTAAAACTGCAAACAGGCACGGACCGAGAAGATCTCCGACCGTCTTTGAAACTCCCAGACCTTTTTCTGCAAAGCTTGACGCCCATTGGCTCATTGCAAGCTCAGACGCTCCTGCTGCAAATATCATAAGCGCAAGGAGGATAAAACGGCAGTCTTTCATAAGTTCACGAAGCTTCATGCCTTCGCCGTTCTCGGTAAGCTTTCCTATCGGAACAAAGGCGAAAAGAACAGCATTGAGCGTCGGCAGAACTGCCCATAACAGCGCAAGGATACGCCAGTTCTCTTTTCCGCAGAGGACGAAAAACAGCGTCGACAGCAGCACAGTTGCCGCTGAACCCCAGCAGTAAAACGAATGAAGCAAGCTCATTTCGGACGATTTGTTTTCCGTCGGGCAAGCTTCGATTATCGGACTGATAAGTACCTCGGTAAGTCCGCCTCCGACTGCATATATCACGACTGAAATAAGCAGACCGATGTATGGGTCACCGAACAGATCGGGGAGAACAGCCATTCCGCCTATTCCCACAGCCGCAAAAATATGCGCTGCAATAATTGATGCCCTGTAACCGATTTTATCGGCGAATCCTGCAGACAAAAGATCGACCGTAAGCTGTACGGTAAAGTTTATGGCGATAAGCAGTGTTATTTTGGGAAGCGAAATAGTATACTCATTCTGAAATATCAGAAACAATAGCGGTGCAAAATTGTTTATGATCGCTTGCGTGACATAGCCAAGATAGCACGCAGTTTTTGTGTATTTGTATCCAAATTTCAACTGAAAGCTTTCCTCCAATTTGCGTCAGGATTTGTCTGCAGGTTCTTTTTCAGAGTTTTGCTTTTGAGAACTGCTCTGTTCAAAAGCATATTTTTCCGCACGTTCTATGCCGTCGTAAAGCTTTTTCTGCATATTGTAAAGTGTGATGAGCTCATCTTCGGAGAAAACACCATAAAGTTTATCGAGAAATTCCTTTCGGCTGTTGTATATCTCGTCATAGTAACGGTTTGCTTTTTCGGTAAGTTCAAGGCAGACACAGCGGCTTTTTCCTTTGATTATATTTATGTAACCTTTTGCGGCGAGTGCCTCTGCAAGCTGCTTGACATTCTGTCTGGAGCAGCCCATAAGCTGACCGATTCGGGTCAGAGTTTTTGGCTCGGGGCAGTTTGCGGTCATTCCAAGAAGAAGCCATTGCTTAGTTGAAATGTCAGCGGATATTCTTTCATAAGCTGTCTGAATTCGATTCTGCTGGATAAAGATGTTGATAAATAAGGCTTTGATCCTGCTCTCGTGATCAATGTTGTAAAGCGGTGAAAATGTTTCTGAAATTTTTAGTTGATCCATTGTGTAATTCCCCTCCAATTCAGCATAATTAAGTATAATTATACCCCAAAAAATTATTTTGTCAATTAAGAGATTACTTCATAAACATATATTAAATATGTATAATAAAAAATTTAGTAGAAAAGCAGTCAATTTTAATAATAATTGGCAAGTTTAACTTAAAATATTATAAAAAAGATACAAAAATTAGAAAACACCTTAAAACCTATTGACAATATAGGAAATAAGTGTTATAATTCATATTAATAACATAG
>JBJEQL010000060.1:0-4996 GCA_051881735.1 Oscillospiraceae bacterium | reverse complement strand
TCCGCAGTCGAGCGTTTCGTCAAGGTCGAAGTCGGGCTGCGAAAGGTGTATATCGTTTCCTTTGACTATATAATTCATTTTTTATACTAATCTCCAATCAGAAAGTGTACAAAAAATCAAGCAAAAACTTGAATATATGGTTTTTGTGCAGATTTTTTGTCTACACTTTCATTGGGGATTAGTATTAAGCAGGTCTTTCGGGTCATAGTTTGCCTTGCGGAAAAGGACGTCCTGCTTTGCGGTGACATCATCGGCATAAACCTGCTGCCACTCCTCGGGGGTATAGTCCTCAACTGTTACGGTGATATGATCCTTTGAACAACCGATCGCTTCATAAAGTGCTTCTGCAACTTTATCTGCGGCAAGCTGTTTCTGTTCGTCTGTTCTTCCTTTAAGCATTTTTACTGAAATATGCGGCATAACAATTCTCCTTTATTCTTTACTCAAAGCTGTCCGAAGTTGGTTCGGACGGCGTATTTTCATTTTTCTTGATCTTGCGCTTATTCTTGCGCAGAAGCTTCTGTTCCTTATCCCACTTTTCATTCTTCAATACGACTACCTCGTCAAAAAGGCAGCGGTATTTCGGCGGAACGAGCTTATTTATATGCGCTTTCCCGAAGAACCACATTTTAAATTTACATTCGCTTTTTAGTCTATCGAAAAAGGTATGCATATAGCTTATCTGGTTGACTTCAAAGCCGAGGAACTCCTTCATTGATGCAGGCGGTTCATGTGTGACGATATAATCGACTTCGTTTCCTGCGTTTCTGATATTCTCGGCGGCATACTCTATCTCATCGTTGCGTGGGAGTTCGGCTTCAAACCATGTATTTGACTCACGGCGGATGTCGATCTCCTTAGTCTGACCGCCGCCAAAGCCGAAGAATTTATAACCTTGTATAGACAGAACGGAACCGCGCTTTATATGCATAAGGTTGCCGGATATCTGATGTACGATTCCGCCGCAGAGGTCACGTTCGGGGTACTTTCCGAGGAGGTCAAAGTTCTCGTGGCAGCCGTCTACGAAGAGGGTATAGAAACGTTTTTTTCCGATTTTTTTAAGTATTTTCTGCTCGTGTTTAGAGCCATCCCATATAAAGCCGAAATCGCCGCAGACTATAAGAAAATCATTCTTTTTTAAAGCTTTGATGCGTTTATCGTTAAAGCGGCTAAGGTCGCCGT
The DNA here is from genome assembly GCA_051881735.1 of Oscillospiraceae bacterium. GTDB lineage: Bacteria > Bacillota > Clostridia > Oscillospirales > Ruminococcaceae > UMGS363. The sequence continues at coordinate 3,814 of JBJEQL010000060.1, read as the reverse complement.
GCATATCGCCGGTTATACAAATCACTTGATATTTCCTCCGTAAAAAAAATTGCGCTTATTACATTATACCACATTTTTCTCCTGACGTAAAGAGAAAAAGCTGAATTTATAACGGTATTTCAACGGATGAACAAACAATAAAAATTCTATGAAAGCATGGTCATAAACACCGTGTTTTACTGTATGGGACGGGTCGCCCGTCCCGATTTTTGAATGGTATTGGTGACAACGTGACGAGAAACCCTTCCCCTACAATAGTTTGTTAATATTTTTGGGTGAAATAATTTACTCGTTGAAATACCGTGCTTTATTTATTGTACGACAAACTGTACAGCATATAAAATTACGCTTAAAGGGGGTTGACAAACCAGAACATTTGTGCTATTATTTATCTTGCAACCAAAACATACGTTCGTGCGATAATATATATTTTTTCTTAAAAAGAGGAGGTTTTTTTATGGCAAAATGCATTTATGATGAATTTGACGAGTGTACACACGACTGCGAGAATTGCAGGAATTCAGAAGTTATATGTGCCGAGTGCGGCTGTGTGGATGGAGCATTTTTTGAGCTTGGCGGAAGGACGCTGTGCTTTGACTGCTTTAAGGAAGAGATCGAAGAGGAGGAATACGGCGATTTTGCAGCTGAATATGAAACCGAATTTTCGGATTTCCTTATGAAAAAGCATGAAAAGCAGAGAGTCGTAACACGCAGCGCAGATGACCTTTAAAAGAGGTGCTGCGGATGACAGCAAGAGAATTTTTAGCATTGTATCTTTCTGCGGAGGAAAAGATACTTTCTAACCGAAGTCAGATGATACAGACGGAACGGAAAGCGTGGGAAATTTGCAGCAGGAGTTATTTTGAATACTCGGGTGAATATGAGGACAAGCTTTGGGAAGAAAATGAACAGCTTGCGGAAACGATGGCAGATATAGAAAAAGCTGTTGAAAGGCTTCCGGACGGAAACGGAAAGCAAGTACTTCGGCTGCGGTATATCGTTGGAAAAAAATGGAGTGATATTTCCGAGGAAATGTGTTACAGCGAGCAGCATCTTCACCGCATTCACCAAAAGGCGCTTGGTCAGATATGGGTACCGCTGAAATACAGATAATCAGCACACAGAAAAAACGCCGGATTTGATCTCCGGCGTTTTTTATCTCTTGATTTTTTTAGCAATTTTTTCGTTATACATAAGCTGGTCGGATTTTCTGACAAGCAATTCAAAGTCGGCGTCGTCCGAATTTGTGGTATAAATTCCGACGCTTGCTGAAACCTTATACGGTTTTCCGGATTTTCTGTTGAAATCGTTGAGCCATTCATTAATACGGGTTCTGATCTCATCGTCAACTCTGCCCTTTACAACGGCGAACATTTCATCTCCGCCGAATCGTATGCAAAGCGAATCCTCCGGACAGGAATTTTCAAGTGCCTGCGCAACGGCGCGAATTGCAACGTCGCCCTCGTCGTGACCGTATGTATCATTGATCTGCTTCAGACCGTCAAGGTCTGCAAGCACGGCTGTAATAGTATCTCCACAGGATTCCTTGAACTTGGGGAAAATCTGCATAAAACCACTGCGGTTATAAAGACCGGTCATTGCGTCATGCCTATATGATTCCTCGATATGTTCAAGCAGGTATCGCTGGTATCTTGCTGTTCTGAAGCCGCTCAAGGCATTGCTGAGCATCATTGTTATCTGCATGGTCTTGATGAAATTATCCTTAAAACAATCACGATAAAAATAGCAGATATATCCGAACGTCATATTGATATACGACATTGAATTAAACACAATGGGAGCTTTTAACTGTCTGATACTGTTCTCAAAATCGTGATAAAGCTCTTTCACAGGGAATTCGGTTATCCTTGTTCTTGATTCGGAGTTTGATTCACTTTTATAAATGACATGGACGGTTTCGCCGAACGTTGTATTTGAATAAACCTTCATCGGATTCAGCGCAGGATTCATAAACTCATCTTTAACAACGACCGCCATATCGTACATAAGCGACTGGTCGTCAATTATCCTGCCGATCTCGGAAATATCGGTACAATTCTGAATTTTAAGAGAAATACGGTTCAGGCACTTATCCTCTTCCTGATAGCGATAAAACCTCTTGGTCACAGAATTGATATATTCACAGACGGAAGTGCTCTCATCATTATTGCAGCCACATGATTCCGCGCGGATAAGTTTCGGTATAGTGAAATATTCTCTTTCGGTTTCTTTTCCATCAAACACATCAAAAATGACCGAAACGATCTGTTTTGCCATATCTTCATAGCTGCAAAAACAAGTTGTTATTTTAGGGTCATTGAAGCTTGTTTCAACGATACCGTCAAAGCCGGTCACGATAACATCCTCAGGAATGTTTATTCCGGCTTTTTTGAGAGTAAGTACGGCGGCAAGCGCCATTGAGTCATTAGCGCATATTATTGCTTGTGGGACACGTTTTTCTTCGATAAGTATTTTCACAGCTTTTTCGGTCGGTCCGTCCCAAAAATCGCCATAGCTGAGCATACTTTCATCAAAATCTATATTATTATCTAACAAAACTTCCTTAAAACATTCAATGCGCTTATCGGAAAAATAATTGCCCTTTACTCCGGCTATCATATGAAATGTACGGACATTATGCTCATCAATTACATGGCGTACAATAGATTTGAATCCGTTTTCGTAGTCAAAATCGAAAGCTATGCAATCATCACGTTTAGATCCGATAAAAAAGACAGGCTTGTCGGCTGCTTTGGTTCTGCTGATGATAGATTCGAGCACTTCTTTGTTCTTTATCGCTTCGTCATAGACGATAACAGCGTCTATCATCGAGAAGTTCATCAGATCAAAGATCTTCGCTTCTCCCTCTTCGGCGTGTGTTCCGAAAAAAAGGTCGGAAACTGTACTGAAAATGATCAAACGGCCGCCGTTAGCAACGATATTCTTGTTAAGCGAACTTATCAAATCCACGCTGCGATCGTCGTAGATTCGGGAAGTACACAAAGCAATTATTTTCATATCGCCGAGCATAGCAGCCATCTCCTTTCAGCAGATTTCTATTATGTACATTATACCATATTGATCTTATTATTTCAATATTTTTCGTAAAATAATTGGCTTTTACATAGGATTAAAAAACGAAAAACGGTGCGGGAAAACTCCACGCACCGTTCTGATCTGTTTTGTTGTTTTTTCTATTAGCCCTTAACTGCACCGAGTGCAACGCCCTTAACAATATACTTGGAAAGGAAGAGGTAAACAATTACTACAGGGATAATTGAGAGAAGGATCATCATATAAACTTCACCCAAGTCACCGTTCTGAGAGTTGATCTTTGAACGGAGAACTGCCATCATGATAGGCAATGTCCACTTGTCTGCCTTATCGATTACAAGTGCAGGTGTGAAGTAGTTGTTCCATGATGCAACGAATGCAAAGATCATCTGTACTGCCATTGCAGGCTTGAGGATCGGAAGTGCAATTGTATTAAAGGTTCTGAATTCGTTTGAACCATCAACACGAGCAGCTTCGATAATTTCAAGCGGAAGTGTGCTCTCGATGTTTTGCTTCATATAGAAGAATACAGCAGGAGCAGCAATTGCAGGAATGATGAGCGGCCAATATGTATTCTGGAGGTTAACGGCTCTAACGAGCTGTACGAAACCAACGGCAGAAACCTGAGTCGGGATCATCATAACGATCAAGATGAAATTAAACGCAAAACCCTTGAGTGCAAAGTCATAAACATGAACGCCGTAAGCAGTCATTGCCGAGAAATATGTTGTGATAAGGCAGGCAGATGCTGCAATGATAA
>JBJEQL010000059.1:0-5003 GCA_051881735.1 Oscillospiraceae bacterium | reverse complement strand
GGCAAGATCCAGCTCGTAACAGAGGATATCAGAAACGGCAACGGACGTGCTATCAAGTCCAAGCTCTGGTCTCCTAACCGTGTTGACAAGATCGATTCTCCTGTTAACGCTATCTTCTGGATCATGAAGGATCCTACAATTCCTCCTGTTATCAAGCTTAAGGGTGCTTCTCTTGCTTCCGTAATGGGTGCTACACTTGCTACAAAGACATCCACAGCTGAACGTGTAAAGGCTGGCACAGATATGAACGCACTTCGTATCGTTCCTTATGCTAACCCGTTCAGAACATATCCTCTTGCTAACGACTACGAGAAGTTCAAGAAGCTCGTTGAAGAAAAGAACGTTGCTTGCTACATCATCAACACAGGCGACTTCATGGGCAAGAAGGTTAAGCCTGCTGATACTCTCGGAATTCTCGAGGCTATCGTTGAAGGCAAGGCTAAGTTCGAAAAGTGGGGCAACTTCGAGGATATGGAAATCATGCCTTGGGGTGACTTCAACGTTGACCTTTCTGATAAGGACTATGTTGAACAGCTTAAGAACGCTATGCAGAACCGTCTTAACAGCGTTGAAAAGTTCGCTACAGAGAAGGGCGGCTATGATAAGCTTCCTGATGACGCTGTTGCAGCTATCAAGAAGGTTGTTGACGAAGCAGCTTCACTTTAATGCGTAATGCTTAATGCGTAATGCGTAATTAATAATCAAACCGCAGTTTGCATCTGAAAAAGTGTAAACTGCGGTTTTTTGTATGTATAATACTAAACACCAATAAAAAACGGGAAAAAATCTGCGCCGAAATCCAATATAAAACTGTTTTCAACAGTTACGAGATTTTCGGCTTGATTTTTTCCATATTTTAAATGGTGTTTAGTATAATAGGTAAAAGAATAACCGCAATCCATATTAATTGGTTGCGGTTACATATTTGCGAAAACTTCTGCGCAAATTCAATAATTACGCATTACGCATTATGAATTACGCATTGCTTATTAGCCATTTGCCTTTGGATTTTGTCATAAAAAACTCTTTTGCAGAGGAAATATGGTCATTTTCGTTGTAGGTGTAGACCCTGACGTAAACAATGTATCCGTTTCCATGCTTTTCTCTTGTGTAGAATTCAGCTTTGACAGCGAAATCCTCGCCCCATTTGGTCAAATACTGCTCACGAAGGTCATCAAATTCCTTTTCGGAAATCGGATTTTCCGCAAAGCATTGACTGTATTCCTTGTAGACGCCGTGCGTAAACGAGCTGTATGCCTTGTCTATTGTCTTCATTTGTCCGCTTGTGGCGGAGTTGACTACAATAAGAATGATAAGAACAACAACTGCAAGCGCACAAAAAACGATACTGATAATTTTTCCGATATTCTTGTTCATACAGCGACCTTTTATTCGAGAATAGCACCCTTTGCAGCGGAAGAAACGGTCTTTGCATAGCGCTTCAAGTAGCCTTTAAGCTCCTTTGTCTTGGGAACGAATGCAGCCATACGTCTGTCGATCTCTTCCTGCGGAACGTTGAGTGTAAGTGTGCAGTTAGGAATATCAATGGTGATAGAGTCGCCGTCCTGAACGATACCGATAAGACCGCCTTCGGCAGCTTCGGGGGAAACGTGGCCGATAGAAGCTCCTCTTGAAGCACCGCTGAAACGTCCGTCTGTGATAAGTGCAACGGAAGAACCGAGTCCCATTCCCTGGATAGCGGATGTAGGATTGAGCATCTCTCTCATTCCCGGACCGCCCTTAGGTCCTTCATAGCGGATAACAACAACATCGCCTTCAACGATCTTGCCGCCGAGGATAGCAGCCTGAGCGTCTTCTTCACAGTCGTAAACCTTTGCAGGACCGGTGTGTGTAAGCATTTCGGGAACTACTGCACTTCTCTTAACAACGCAGCCATCAACTGCAAGGTTGCCCTTGAGAACAGCTATGCCGCCTGTTGTGCTGTACGGATCTTCGATAGGACGGATGTAGTCGTGATTTTTGTTTACGCAGTCCTTGATGTTTTCACCGACAGTCTTGCCCGTAACGGTGATGATATCGGTAGAGAGAAGATTTTTCTTGCTGAGCTCGTTCATGACAGCATAAACGCCGCCTGCCTCATTGAGATCTTCCATATAAGCATGACCTGCAGGAGCAAGGTGGCAAAGGTTAGGAGTTCTTGCGCTGATCTCGTTTGCAATATCAAGGTTAAGCTCAACTCCGCATTCGTGTGCGATCGCAGGGAGGTGGAGCATACTGTTGGTCGAGCAGCCGAGAGCCATATCAACCGTAACTGCGTTGATGAATGCCTTTTCGGTCATAATGTCGAGAGGACGGATATTCTTTCTGTAAAGCTCCATTACCTGCATACCTGCCTTCTTGGCAAGACGGATTCTCTCAGAGTAAACAGCAGGAATTGTGCCGTTGCCTTTAAGACCCATACCGAGTGCTTCGGTAAGGCAGTTCATCGAGTTTGCGGTGTACATACCCGAGCAGCTTCCACAGGTCGGGCAAGCTTTGTTTTCGTATTCTTCAAATTCATCTTCGGTGATCTTGCCTGCTGTATATGCTCCTACTGCTTCAAACATACTTGAAAGCGATGTCTTGCTGCCCTGTACATGACCTGCAAGCATAGGACCGCCTGAAACAAAGATAGTCGGAACATTGATTCTTGCAGCAGCCATAAGAAGTCCGGGAACGTTCTTGTCACAGTTCGGGATCATAACGAGAGCGTCAAAGTGGTGTGCAAGAGCCATACATTCGGTAGAATCTGCGATAAGTCCTCTTGTAACGAGTGAGTATTTCATACCTTCATGACCCATTGCGATACCATCGCAAACAGCGATAGCAGGGAAAACAACAGGTGTGCCGCCTGCCATTGCAACGCCCATTTTAACAGCTTCAACGATCTTGTCGATGTTCATGTGACCGGGAACGATCTCATTGTAGGAAGAAACGATACCAACAAGCGGACGTTCCATTTCTTCCTTAGTCATACCAAGGGCGTTGAAAAGTGAACGCTGCGGAGCCTTGTCCGTGCCCTCACAGAAAAAGTTTTTACAGTCTTTACATTCCATTATATTTACTTCCTTTCGGCTCGGAAAGCGTCATTAGGCATTTCCGAAATATTTACTGTAATTAAGTATGTACTGCTTTGCAAGACGGTTGAATTTCCCCGCGTCAAAGCAGCGTCTGAAATCCTTGTCTGATGTGGAAAAACTGTCATTTTCGCAAAAAGACAGGAAATCCTCGAAGCTTCTGCCGGATGGTCTGCTCTCTGCACCGCTTTTTACAGCAGAATCAATTATTTCCGCCAGTTTTTCATAGCCGATAGCACGAAATCCGTTTGAGGCAATGCCCAAAAAGTCGTTTGAAAGATTGAAAATCGCTTCGGCAAATCCGCTGCCCATGACCTGCTTCAAGGTTATCTCAGCACAATATATGTTTAAACAAGGAGTGGGCAGACTGTTAAGCTTTTCACCCATATCCGACCAGTCCTCGCTGAAACTGCATTCTATCCATGCGGTAACTGCGCCGACAATTTCATTTTCAGGCATATCGGCAAGCTCGTCACGCTTGAGATCTTTGTAACGAAGCTGACCTTTCATAAAAGCATCGGCGTCCGTTATATCCGATGCGAAAAAATCAAATTTGCTCATGGTGTTTTATATTATGAATTGCCAAGGAAAGCAGCACCGATGATTCCTGCGTCGTTTCCGAGCTTTGCAACGGTGATCTCTGTGTTGCAGTCGAGCATTCTTGTGTAAACTTCCTTCTGAACAAGTTCCTTCATCGGAACGAGGAGAGGATCGCCCTCGTTGCATACGCCGCCGCCTATGCAGAGAATGTCAGGCTGGAAAATGTTGATAACGTTTGTGATTCCTGCTGCAAGGTACTTTATGTATTTGTCAACAACTTCTTTTCCTGCCTTGTCGCCTGCGCGCATTGCTTCAAAAGCGTGACGAGCGGAAACCTTTCCGTCTTTCTTTTCATATTCAGCGATAATGCTGTCAGGATTTTCAGCAATTGCAGCCTTGGTCATATTAATAAGACCGGTTGCAGACGAGAATGTTTCAAAGCAGCCCTTTCTTCCACAAGTGCAGGCAGGACCGTCAACTTCGATAACCATGTGACCGATTTCGGTTCCTGCAAGGTTTCTTCCTGTGAAGATCTTGCCGTCAATGATAACGCCTGCGCCAACGCCTGTTCCGAGAGTGATGCATACTGCATCCTGCGCACCCTTTGCTGCACCTGCAACAAATTCGCCGTAAGCAGCTGCGTTTGCGTCATTAGCAACGTATACAGGCTTGTTGATATGCTCCTGAATATACTTTCTTATAGGAACATTTTCAAATCCGAGGTTGTTGGAGTAGGGAATAGTTCCGTTAATGTTATCAGCAATACCGGGGGTGCCTATACCTATCCATTCGATATCATCAATGGAAATTCCTGCGTTCTGTGCAGCTTCGATGCTTACCTTAGCCATATCGTCTGCGATTTCCTTTGCAGGACGGGGGCAGTTGGTTTTGGTCGTAGCCTTTGCGATTATTTCGTAATTTTCGTTTACAACGCCTGCTTTAATATTTGTTCCGCCGAGATCTATGCCTATAAAATATTTCATGTTTTTATTCTCCTTGATTAGTCAATTCTTGTAAGGATCGCTTCTGATTTGCCTTCAATAGTGTATTTGCCAAGACCTGCCGGGAGGAATGCTGTTTCGCCCTTTTTGAGTGTGATATCGCCATTAGCCGACTTGATCGTTACATCACCTTCAAGAACAAGGATAGATTCAAATGAAGTGCTGTCAGCGTTAAATTCGGCAGCCTTTTCAATATCGACCTTGTAAACGGTGAAGTATTCGCACTTGGAGAGCAGCTTTTTAGTGCAGCCGTTTTCGGTTACAGGTTCTGTTGTAGGATAAGGTTCAGCCGGACAGAGCTTTGTAACATCAAGAGCTTTTTCAATATGAAGAGGTCTTGTTTTGCCGTCTGCGCCAACTCTGCCGTAGTCGTAAACACGGTATG
>JBJEQL010000058.1:0-5076 GCA_051881735.1 Oscillospiraceae bacterium | reverse complement strand
TAACGGTATTCATATCATCAAAAATGATTTTAAGCCGCATATTGAAGTCGGTTTTTACTTCGGTAGTAATTGCACCGAAATGGACGGGAGTGAATTTATATCCGTCGTATTCGAGCACACCGAAACCGACGATCGCATACCCCGGATCAATTCCGAGTATCCTCATACTGAATGTTCCTTTCGGTGTCAATAATATAACAATTTATTATACCACATTTAAAGACATTCTGCAACTGTTTTTTCAATTTTTTCTGCGCTTTTTGCCGGCGCAAAATGTAAAAAATTGCTTGAATTTATTGAAAATATGTAGTATAATGTATGTATTATTTCATTTTTACAGAGGTATATTATGGATCTTTCAACATTAAGAGCGCAGATCGATGAAATTGACAGTGAGATTTTAAGACTTTTTACTGAAAGAATGGATGTCTGCCGTCAGGTAGGCGAGTTTAAGAAAACAAATAATCTTCCTGTAATGCAGGGTGGAAGAGAACAGCAGATCATTGACAGGATACGCAGCAATTCCCCCGACAATTTAAAGGACGGTGCAGCTGTTCTGTTCCAGAATATCATGGATATCAGCAAGAGCATTCAGAATATCGGTATGGCTGCCGATAAAAAGCTGGAATACAGCTCTTTTTCTGCGGAAAAAGCAGGTAAGATCGCTTGTCAGGGAACAGATGGAGCATATTCTTCGATCGCTTGCAAAAAGCTGTTCGGAGAAAAACCGGCTGTGTTTTTCCATAGCTTTGAAGAGGTTTTTGACGCAGTTGAAAGCGGTGAATGTGATTTTGGACTTCTTCCGCTTGAAAATTCAACTATTGGTTCAATATCGGAAACCTATGAGCTTATGGGCAAGCGTCAGTTCTTTATCAATTCACTTGTTAGGGTGGAGATAACACATTGTCTTGCTGCAAAAAAAGGAACAAAGCTTTCCGATGTCAAGAGAGTTTACTCCAAGAGCGAGGCACTTTCACAGTGTTCTAAATTTCTGAAAAGCAGCGGATTTGAAACCTGCGATTTTGCGAATACGGCTCTTTCGGCAGAGTTTGTATCTAACAGCAGCGAGCCTATCGCTTGTATCTGTTCTGAAAGCTGTGCAGAGCTTCTCGGACTTGACATTCTCAGCAGAAATGTTGCAGACGCACAGCCGAATTATACCCGTTTTATATGTTTTTCAAAGAACCTTACCGTAAACAGCGATTCCGATATTGTTTCGGTACTCCTTACTGTACCGCATACAAAAGGTTCGCTTAACCGTCTGCTGACAAAATTCTCCGTAAACGGCATCAACCTTACAAAAATTGAGAGTAAAAGTATTGCAGGCAGCGATTTTGAATTCATGTTTTTCCTCGATTTTGTCGGAAATTGTCTTGATGTAAAGGTCACAGCGCTGCTTGATGATCTAAAGAAAGAAATGAGTTCGTTCCGTTTGCTCGGAAACTTTAAAGAAGTGCGTTAAACAGGAGGAGAAAATGTCCGAAATAACAGTATCGGCGATAATCGCTTGCGCAGGCAGTTTTTCACGGATGAATGGATTGAATAAACAGCTTTTTGAGCTTGACGGTATTCCTGTTGCAATTCGTTCTATGCTTGCTTTTGAACAGCTTGAAGAAGTGGTTGAGATCATTGTATCGGCTCGTGAATGTGATATTGATGAATATAGATCGCTTGCAGAAAAGCATGGTATTACCAAACTGAAGGCGGTTGTCAGCGGCGGAGAAACACGACAGCAGTCCATTTTCAAAGCTTACAAAGAGGTTTCAAAGGAAACACGCTATGTTGCTGTGCATGATGGCGCTCGTCCGCTTGTTTCTCCTGAGATAATAAAGCAATGCATTAAAGATGCTTCAATTTTCGGCGGTGCTGTTCTTGGCGTACCCGTAAAGGATACGATAAAAAACGTTGACGGAGGTCTTATCACCGACACTCCCGACCGCAGAAAACTATATATTACTCAAACTCCGCAGATATTCCGCAAGGATATTTATGTAAAGGGAATTAACTTTGCAAACAGCAATGAGCTTGACTTTACAGATGATTGTCAGCTTGCGGAAGCAGTCGGCGCAAAGATAGCAATGACTGAATCAAACTACCGCAACATAAAGATCACAACTCCCGAAGATATTGCGATTGCAGAGATCCTGCTGAAAAAGTGAAAGGAAATGCGTAGTATATGTTAAGAATAGGTCATGGCTATGATGTTCACCGTTTAGTCGATGGACGAAAGCTTATTCTCGGCGGAGTTGATATCCCATACGAAAAAGGATTGTTTGGACATTCTGACGCTGATGTACTTGTTCATGCAGTAATGGATGCGATCTTAGGTGCGCTTGCCCTTGGTGATATCGGCAAGCTTTTTCCCGATAATGACAGCGCATATAAAAACGCTGACAGTATTAAGCTTTTGGAGCAGGTCATATCGATCGCAGACAGCAGAGGTTTTAATGTTGGAAACATTGATTCCACGATAATATGTCAAGCTCCCAAGCTTGCCGGATATATTGAGCAGATGCGTGAAAAAATTGCACTTGCCTGCAAAACGGATATCGGAAATATAAATGTTAAGGCTACAACCGAAGAACGGCTTGGATTTACCGGCAGCGGAGAAGGAATAGCTGCTCATGCTGTTTGTATAATGGAAAAAACAAAGTAATAAAAGATTTTTTCCTCTCATATAATGCACTAAACAAGCTATGGGAGGAAAAACTATGGTTTCTGCAAAGCATAAAAGGAAGTTTACTGCTGCGGTCGCTCTTGCAGCGTTTTGTATTTTTACCGGAACTGTGATGTATGCAAAGGGAAGGCTGGAGGATGCTGTTCAGACATCCGGAGAACTGCAGGATCAGAAGGTCATCGTTCTTGATGCAGGTCATGGAGGAATGGACGGAGGATGCTCAACCGCTGATGGTAAAACCGAAAAAGGCATAAATCTTAACATTCTGCTTACTGTGCGTGATATGGCGCGTTTTTTCGGTTACAATGTTGAAGCTACTCGTATCAAGGACATTTCTATACACGACAAAGGCGTAGAAGGTCTTCGCAATCAGAAGATATCCGATATGGAAAACAGACTGGAGCTGTTTAACAAATATCCCGACTGTGTCTGCGTTTCGATCCATCAGAATACTTTTACCGACCCGAAATACAGCGGCGCTCAGATGTTTTATTCGGATAAAAACGAAGAGAGTGAACGTCTTGCAGGCATCATGAAGAATAAGTTTGTTGAAAATCTTCAGCCCGACAACGAACGTGAAACAAAGCTTTGCAAGGATGAGCTTTATCTTTGCTATTATTGCAATAATCCTGCGGTAATGGTTGAATGCGGCTTTTTGTCAAATCCAGATGAAGCTGCAAAGCTTACAAATAAGGATTATCAGCAGCAGGTTGCATTTACTGTATTTTCCGGAATAAATGAGTTTATTGCAACGGAATAAATATGTTAAAACTCTGCGGAAAGGATCTTAAAAATGGCAGGAAAGTCCAAAGTTATATATATATGTTCGGAATGTGGTTTTGAAAGCTCAAAATGGAACGGAAGATGCCCTTCCTGCGGAGAGTGGAACACTCTTGAAGAGCAGGAGGTTCAGTCTGCGGTAAAATCGACTGCATTTAAGAGTTCAAGCGTTTCCGCAAGCAAAGATCTATCATCACAGATCAAGGATCTTACACAGATCGGAACAGACGATGAGATTCGATATTCAACAGGAATAAGCGAGCTTGACCGTGTTCTCGGAGGCGGACTTGTAAAGGGTTCACTTGTACTTTTGGGCGGTGAACCGGGTATAGGAAAATCTACGCTTCTTCTTCAGATATGCAAATATCTTGGCGAAGAACGCTCAATTCTATATATCTCCGGAGAAGAAAGCGTTCGTCAGATCAAGCTTCGTGCAGCACGTTTAGGCGTTGATACTCCCAATCTTTATATTTTATCCACCAATGATGCCGGCGCTGCTTCCGATACAATTATTGCAAGCAAACCCGGAGTGGCGATCATTGACTCTATACAGACAATGACTTTGAGTGAGATAAACAGCACCTCGGGCAGTATTTCGCAGGTTCGTGAATGTACTAACCTCTTTATGAGAACAGCAAAATCCGAGGAAGTTCCGATATTTGTTGTAAGCCATGTAAACAAGGACGGTGCAATTGCAGGTCCTAAGGTCATGGAACATATCGTTGACGCAGTTCTTTATTTTGAGGGCGAACGTCATTTAAGTTACAGACTGCTTCGTGCGGTGAAGAATCGTTACGGTTCCACAAACGAAATTGGTGTTTTTGAGATGGGTAATTCCGGACTTGAAGAGGTCGAAAACCCGTCTGCAATGCTTCTTTCGGGAAGGCCGGAAGGCGTTTCGGGATGCTGTGTTGCGTGTATAATGGAGGGAAGCCGTCCTATTCTTGCTGAGGTTCAGGCGCTTGTGACAAAAAGTGGCTTTTCGGCGCCGAGAAGAACTGCAACAGGCTTTGATTATAATCGTTTGGCGATGATAATTGCTGTACTGGAAAAGCGCGCAGGAATGTTCTTTGGAACGCTTGATGTTTTTCTGAATATAGTCGGCGGTTTTCGGCTTGATGAAACAGCAGGCGATCTGTCGGTCGCACTTGCGCTTTACAGCGGATTTTATGATGTTCCGCTTAATAAAAAAATGATCGCATTTGGTGAGATAGGTCTTGGAGGGGAGATAAGAAGTGTTTCCAACATCTCACAGCGTATCCGTGAAGCAGAACGTCTTGGATTCGATCATTGCATTATTCCCAAACAGTCGATGAAGCTTATTGATCCTCAAAAGGTCAAAATTCGTATCACAGGTGTTTCTTCGGTTAAACAGGCTTTTGCAGTTGTTAATACTAAACACCAATAAAATACAGGAAAAATCTGCGCCGAAATCCAATATAAAGTTGTTTTCAACAACTCAATGTTTTCAACAGTTACAAGATTGCGGCTTGATTTTTTCCAAATTTTAAATGGTGTTTAGTATAAGCGCAAAGCAGAAGAAAACATCACAGAATAAACATTTATTAATACTAATTCCAAACCAACCTATAGACAAATACTCGGATATAATAATCCAA
>JBJEQL010000057.1:0-5096 GCA_051881735.1 Oscillospiraceae bacterium | reverse complement strand
TTTTATGGTTATTTTTGTTACATTTAGAAAAAATTCATAGAATTTATAAAAAAAAATTGTAACGTCTTAAGGCATAATTTTTGGAATATCTCTTGTATTTTTTGTTAAAAAGGTTTATACTGTTAATGGAGTGTTATACCCTTTTTTAGGGGGTACTATACCATTTTAGCGAATTAACGAATTGCTTTGATAAAGTACCGTAAGATTAGGAGGCAGATTATGGGACTTTTTGATAATAAGATACAGAAGCTTTCTGAGGAAACTCTTGATGCTGCATGGTATAAGCAGCGGGTCATCTCAAATAATATCGCAAACGTTTCAACTCCTGACTTTAAAGCCAAAACCGTTGATTTCGGACTTGTGCTTGAGGAAGAAATGTGCAAATGCAAATACCATACCCCGACCGATACCGATAAGGAAAAGGGCAAGGTATCCCTTAAAGTTTCCACGACATACGAAACAAATACCAATCAGCTGCTCAACGGCAATAACGTCGATATCGAAAAGGAACAGCTTGACCTTGCCGATGTTCAGTACCAGTATAGTGCGCTCATGGATCAGATGAACAACAACTATGCAATGATACGCACAGCGATCACGAAGTAATTGACTTTTGACCGTTCGGAGGTAAATTATGTCTTTTTTGAATTCACTTGATATAGGCGGCTCTGCACTTTCGGCGCAGAGATTGCGTATGGATATCATATCGCAGAATATCGCCAACCAGGAAACCTACAATACTGCGGTGGGCGGAGATCCTTACTGCCGTCAGCTCGTTGTTTTTTCCGAAAAGAAAACCTTCAGCGAAGAACTGGACAAGTTCAGCAGCAGTAACGATGACGAGCCGAAGTATTCTCACGGTACATACTATCTTTCACATAAAAACAAGTATAAATACGCAGGCTGCACCGTAACACAGATAATTGAAGACGATGCGCCGTTCGTTCCGGTATATGACCCCGATAATCCGCTTGCGGACGAGGATGGATATATTTATAAGAGCAACGTTGACAACAGTAAAGAGCAGATGGACTTGCTCGCTGCACAACGGTGTTACGAAGCGAATGCTTCTGCTATTTCAGCAGTTAAGGCTATGCTCACAAAGGCAATGTCACTCAACGGAAAGTAATGAAAGGGCGTTAAAGATATGTTTATAGTTCCTATTTCAAGCACAATTTCACCCGTCCAGTCTGTCTTTGATAAAGAGGACGAGCAGGTTAAGGCAACCACCGAAAGCACACCGCAGTTTTCCGATGTGTTCAAGGAGGTCTTCAATGACGTTCAGGAAACACAGCAGCAGACCCAGATCGACTCTGTAAAGCTTATGCAGGGTGATATTGACGACCTGCATACTATCTATAATAATATGACAAAGGCTGCAGTAGCTGTTGAAACCTTTGTTGCGGTAAAAAATGCCGCAGTTGATGCTTATAATCAGGTTCTCCAGATCTCAATGTAAGCTATTTTATCTTAAAATTCGGGAAGGAAAATTCGTACAATGGATATGAAGGAACAGCTTTCAAAGCTTTCGTCTTCGTTCAAGCAATTCTGGGCTGCCCAGGAAAAAAAGCGCAAGATCGCATATATCGCCATATTGGTTGCGATATTCCTTATTGCTGCTATTATTGTAATTATTGCCAATAAGAAGGACTATACCGTTCTTTTTGAGGGACTTGAAACAACTGAAGCTTCAGAGATCGTAGCGGCTATTCAGGATCTTGGTTATGATGTTACTCTCAAAAGCGGCGGCGTTGTCATGGTTCCTGCCGGAACGGAAAATGTTCTGACAATGGAAATGGCAATGCAGGGCTATCCGAAGAGTGCGCTCAACTATAATATTTATACGGATAATATTGATATGTTCACTACTTCTTCGCAGGAGAGGGAATATGCGAAAATGATGCTTCAGGAGCGACTCAGCGCGATCGTAAGCACATTCGAGGGAGTTCATAAGGCTACCGTTACAATATCAATACCGGAGCAGAAAAATACTGTTATTTCTTCGCTTCGTCAGGAGCCTACTGCTGCCGTAACTGTTTACCTTGATAACGACTATAAGCTTACCGATAAGCAGATCGTTGGTATCAGAAATACGGTCAGAAACGGCTGCGTCGGACTTACCGATGAAAATATCAGCATCGTTGACGGCTACGGTATCCCACAGATAGAGGGCGAGAACGAGATAGACGTTGTTGCCGATGAAACAAGAAAGTTTGCGTTCAAGACTAACCTTGAAAATTCGATAAAGAATAAGGTGCTTGAACTTCTTATGCCTATTTACGGCGATGACGGTGTTTCCGTTGCGGTAAATATGGTACTCAACTTTGATAAAAAGGTTTCCGAAAACACTAACTATTCGGCTGACGGAAACGGAAATACGGGTGTTCTCCAGCACGGCGACGCTTCCGAGGCTTCGGGAGGAACTACGGTTGACGGTGGTGTTGTAGGCGTTGAAACTAATGCCGATGATACCTATCCTACCGGTGATACAAACGGAACCGGCGCATGGAGTGAAAACTCGGTATCAAACACATACCTTGTAGATACATATAAAGAGCAGATCGAAAAGGCCGGCTATACGATAGACGGTTTGTCAATTTCGACAGTCGTTTACACCGACTATATTTCCGAGGCTCAGAGAATGGATCTTGTGAATCTTGTTGCAAACGCAGGAGGAGTTAATCCTGCGGTCGCACAGGATGTTGTTACGGTAACAAACTTCCCGAAATTCGGTACAGATATTGAACCGGATACATCTCCCGTATATCTCTTCGGTCTCACTCTCAATCAACTCATCGTTGCAGCGGCAATCCTACTTATACTGCTTATCATTGTTGTCGTTGTTCTCGTTATCACATCGAGAAATGCAAAGAACAAGCGTGCAAAGTTCGAACAGCAGATACTTGCTTCCGAAGCGCTCGCAGGTCTGGGCGACGAGCCTATTGTTGATACATTCACAATGAATCTTGACGGTGCTAATCCTGCCGATATCCCGAGCCTTCTTGATGACGGTGAGGAAACCAAGGAAGTTGCTATCCGCAGAGAGATCAGCGATTTCGCAAAGAACAGCCCGGAGATCGTGGCTCAGCTGCTTAAAAACTGGATGAAGGACGAAACGGAGGAGTAAGTTATGCCTGATATTGAAAGTCTTACAAATCTGCAGAAGGCTGCGATCGTTGTTACTTCGATCGGCGCAGAGAATGCTGCCTACGTTTACAAGCGGCTTTCCGATGATGATGTTGAAAAGCTTACATACGAGATCTCAAGCCTGCCGTATCTTGAAGCAAGCGTTGTTGACGCTACGCTTAACGAATTCTACGAGCTTTGCCTGACCCAGAAGGTCATTTCCGAGGGCGGCGTTGAATATGCAAGAGCTGTTCTTGAAAAGGCTTACGGCGCAGAAATGGCGAGCAGGCTTATGGACCGTGTTTCCAAGTCGATGCAGACAAAAGCCTTCGAGTTTGTCAGAAAATCCGACTACAAGAACCTGCTTGCTATTATACAGAACGAAAATCCGCAGACTATCGCTCTTGTGCTTTCCTATGTCAAGTCCGAACAGGCTTCCGCCGTTCTTCAGGAACTTCCTAAGGAAAAGAGAGTTGAAGTCGTTGAGAGAATCGCAAAAATGGAGTCTGCTTCGCCGGAAACCATTCATTCTATCGAAGAGACCCTCGAAAGAAAGTTTGCTGCAGTCGTATCTATGGATCTTACAACGGTCGGCGGCGTAAACTTTGTTGCCGATATCCTCAACAAGGTCGACAGAGGAACAGAAAAGCATATCTTCGACGAACTCTCCTCCAAGGATCCTGTTCTTGTTGAAGAGATCAAGAAGAAGATGTTCGTTTTCGAGGATATCCTCGGACTCGATTCTATGTCTATTCAGCGTTTTATCAGAGATGTCGAAACGAAAGACCTTGCTGTCGCTATCAAAGGTTCAAATGCCGAGGTCGCTGCCGCACTCTATGCAAATATGCCGCAGAGAATGCAGGAATCCATCCAGCAGGAGATCGAATATCTGCATAACGTTCGTATGCGTGACGTTGACGAGGCTCAGCAGAGGATCGTTGGCATCATAAGACACCTCGAAGAAGAGGGTGAGCTTGTTATCGGCAAGGGCGGAGAGGACGAGATAATTGCTTAAAATATATAAACCCCAGTCGTATAGCTACGGTACGGCGCAGCCCGTCAAGATCGATAATACAGTTATCCTGCCGGGTGAAGAAGCGGATGAGAAACACGGACCATCTCCCGAGGAGCTTGAAGAGCAAAGGCTTAAAGAAGCTGCCGAAAAGGAAGCCGAATTTCGTGCTGCTGTTGACCGTGAGGTCGCTGCAGCGGTTGAGGAGTACCGTGTAAAAACCGAGAACGCTCGTCGTGAAATAATCGAAAGAGCAAAACTTGAAGCAAAAAGCATCGCAGAGGATGCAAAGACCGCAACGGCCGCAGTCATTGAAAAGGCAAACAAGGAATGTGCCATTTTAAAGGAAAAGGCTAAGGCGGAAGGCTTCAAGGAGGGCTTTGACGAGGGAAAAAGGCAGTCGCTTGAAAAATGCGCCAAGTATGTTGACGCATCCGCACAGCTGCTTTCCGATATCAATTCGCGCAAAGAAGCATATTTTCTCGACAGCGAAGAAGAAATGCGTGAAACAATGTGCGAAATGCTCGAAAAGATCACAGGCGAGGAGCTGAAGGTCAATCCCGAAGTCATAGAAAAAATTATCGAGGACGCTGCAAAAAGCTTCCGCAATTCCGATTATATAAAGATTTCGCTTGCGCAGGGTGAGGTTTCAAAGGAACTGAAAACCGACGCTAAGCTCATAAAAGAGATAATTCCATATATCAAGGATATTGAGATAGAGATCCTTCCCGATGCTGAGGATGGCACGGTCATTCTTGACAACGGCGAGGAGATACTGGACGCTTCCGTTCCTACACAGCTTGAATTCCTGAAAGAGATACTTCGGAACACAAGAGGAGAGGAATAAGCAGGAGAATACCGATATGAACTTTACTGCAATTCGTGAAAACGTAAAAAATGCAGACCTTTACAGGCACATGGGAAAAATTGAAAAGATCATCGGTATGACTGTTGAAGC
>JBJEQL010000056.1:0-5097 GCA_051881735.1 Oscillospiraceae bacterium | reverse complement strand
TTGTTTATCATCTCGCTGATCTCCTTTTCATCGGTGACCTGAGCGATAAGTCCTCTTCTTACAAGTTCTTCGTATAAAGTCATTTTCATTTCTCCTTATTAAGATTATTTTCATGCCATTTTACAGCATTAACAGCTACATTAGCTGCCGATGCAATTATCAGCAGCATGGGAACAGTTATCGGAAGTTCATCATTTCCGGTATCAGGGTTTACTTCATTCATTCCGACAGATGCACTATCTTTTAAATCAATTCGTGTGAATGTACTCATCATTGCGGTAACATCATCACGTACAGAATCCATTTCACTTTCGGGAAAAGATAATGTGATATTCACCCACGAATTATCATCAATCGGAAATTCTCCTATAAAGGCAGAAAATCCATACAAATTCATTTCGGCGATACAGTACGGCTGACCGTCAGAGTCGACGCCTCTATATAGAATCGTGTCATCCATTCCGCTCCATGAATCGGCTTCACCCTCAAAGCCTTCATCACTCTGATGAAACGCACAGGAAATATAGCCATTCTCTCTTTCACCATAGAACAACTCACATTCTGCAGAGCCGTCATCATTGTTTACAAGTTCACCCTCTGAAAGTTCAATTGCATCCAAGTTAACAAAGGGAATATCTACGCTGAAAGACGCTTTATCGCCGGTATATTCTATCCTTTCAGCTTCAATGCTGTAACTGACCGAAGGTGCAGATCCCACCAGAAAAGTCTCAGCAAAAACGCACGGAGCAGCGGATAATACTATTGCTGCCGAAATGATCGATGATACTATCATTTTAATACGTTTCATTTACTTATTCCCCTTTTTATGCTTTATAACTGCTTTTACAACAGCTTCGACAATTATTACAACAATAAGCAAAGCTGTTCCGACAAGCGCTTCAAGCCACATTAAGCCAAGACCCAAACCCGTTAAAAATCCGTCGCTGTCCGGAAACATCTTTTTAAAGCTTTCGGCAGTAAGCGACAAAAGGAATATCCAACCGATAAAGTCCGCCAAAGCAGCCGCCGTAATAACGCAGGCGTTGCAAGCAGCCGAAGATATACCAAAGCACTTGTTCAGCTTCCTTTTTATGGGGATAAAACCTCCTGCAAGTCCTATCAAAGCCGCTGCATATATCACCATTACGGCAAACATTTCATCGCCTTCACAAAACAGCACATCGCAGTACATTGTCAAGGCAAGACTGCCGCCGTAAAGTATCAACGAAGCCAAAAACAGAACAGCTTTTTTCATTTAAAATTCTTCTTTGCATAAACGATGAAATCAAAGCTTGATCTCACGGATACCACGACCTTTCAAGGATTTTTCTCCAAAATGCATACAGCGCAGTAATGCAGCACCTCAAAGCTTTCGGGAGCGATATTTTCAAGCAGAGCAAGATGTTCACGCTCAAACGCTGCGATCTCTTCATCGGAAAGAGATGCGCCGATTCCACGGCAGGCTTTTATACGTCCGTTCCAGCTTTCACGGGTAAACGGAACTTTTACGTCAAAAACCTCGCTATGCAGCTTCTTGAAATATCCGTTATATACCTCGGGGATAGATATTTCGTTGCGAACATCTCCCCAACCCGTCCACTTGGGATTATATTTCAGCACAAGCTCCTCGCTCGCACCTGCAATTTTATCCTCAAACGGCAGCCAGCCCATATACAAGACTGCAAGCTTTCCGCCTTCACAAAGCAGCTTTGCAAGCTTCGGGACAGTTATGTTATGGTCAAAGTAAAAAAAGCATTGGCAGGCTGTCACGGCTTCAAAGCTTTTTTCGGGAAAATCAAGCTTTTCGGTCGGACAGCACAAAAAGTCAATGTCCATACCGTCCTGCGCCGCAAGTTGCTTTGCCTGCTCTATTTGATTTTCCGATATATCCGTTCCCGTAAACTTTGCGCCGTAATGATACATATTCCGTGGGATAACTCCCGTTCCCGTGCCGATATCAAGCACTTTTTGCCCCGAAACGCCTATTCCGAGAGAGTGTATTTTCTCATAGAACTTTTGAGGGTAAATATCACGGTACTTTGCATAATCCGATGAAGTCCTGCCCCAGTCAAAAGATTTTCCGTTATCGATATTATGCAATGATGGCATTATTATCCCTCCATGTAACAAAAAATCCCCCTTGAAAGCCTAAGCTTCAAGAGGGCGACAAAATCCGCTGTACCACCTCAGTTTATCCGCAAAAAGCAGACCTTTAGTGCGCTGTAACGGGCGCAGACCGCATATCCTTACTGTTATTTCGGGACACAAGCTCCAAGACGTAATTCACGGCAGTACGGTATCCTTTCACACCTGACAAGGACTCTCTTAAACCGTTTGCACGACCGCTTAATGGGTTCTCTTCACAGCCTTTTTATAGAATTAATTCTAACATACCCCTACCCTTTTGTCAAGCACTTTGACGGAAATTTATTTTTGTCAAAAGATTATTGACAAATATATACTATTTATTGTATAATATAGACAGACTTTTTAAGAAAGGCACAAAACCATGAGATTTGAAGGATTTTCAACCGAAAATAAACGAATTTCAAAATGTACTCCGACGACCGCCGATACGGTCATAACCGATATTTTAAAATCACAGACAGAACGCTCTTCTGCGCTCGGTCTGGGACTTAACAGCGATGGCATTATTCCCGTTTATTTCTGCGCTCTTATCGGTTCTCCTGCCGAGGAGAATATGTCGGGATATAAAAATGCGCTTTTTACGCTTCGTGAGGATCTAATTCGTTCACCGAAGTTTCTTATATTTATTCCGGGGGCAATGAGCGCTCCGACCGCTGATGAAACCGTATATTTTGACGCTGTAACAAGAGGAAATACCGATGAAGCTGTTGAAGACTTTTCAAAGCTTATCAACATCGGCAATGACGGAGTTCGCACAGACGAAGCAAGGCGTTTATTCAAGGAAAATGCGCAGAAATATGCATCGGCAGGCTTTGAAGCTGTTTTTGCTTACGGTGTGAGGACTGTTACTTGGCTCAATCGCTGCACCGCTTCGGAGCAGTTTGCAAAAAGTGTTTCAAATGAGATACCTGCTGTCATTTTCTACGGAAGCGCAGGCGAAAAGGAAACGGAATTCCTGCATTTTCTTTCAAGGGTCGGATTTGACGTTCTTATAGTATCAACTTCAAAAGCTTCGCTTGAAACACTTAAATCGAACAACACAGAAAGTCGTATGCAGATATTTGAATTCGCCGCTGACGGAGAGGAATTTCCCTTCCCCGACAGGCTTATAAAGTCTGCAAGGGCAACTATCGCATACAGCGCCGAGCAGGAGCTTAACAGCTTCATGTACAGCAACACTTCGATATTCAGAGATTTCCAGTTTTCCGATATGCAGTCGCTCACACTTAAAACGACTTATGAGGAGATCGATATTCTTTGGCATCAGGCGGCAAGATACCGCACAGGTTTTGACGTTATCCGAAACAAGACCGCTGTTGTCCCGAACATTTTCGCCAAAATAAGCGGTGTACGTGACGGCGATTTGGACGATTACTGGGATGATGTTCGTGAAAAGCTTTCTCCCCTTACACGCATCATTCTTAAAGCGCCATCATACGACAAGTTCCCATCATCAGTTTTTACCGCTTACAGGCAGTATTATGACGGAACAAAGATCGACATTGAGAAACTGAAAAATTCTCCTGCAAACACCTACCGTTTTTTGTCTGACGAATTGCAGATGCTTATTTTCCACAAGATGCAGGAAGCCGTTGACAGCGGTCTGCTTCTGCTTGAAGAACATGAGCTTGTGCCGCTTGTGATATATGTCGGACTTGCGCTTGACCGTGAGATATTACGAATTCTCCAGAAGTTCGATTTCACCAAGGATATCCCAAAGATAGTTCTCATTGACGCTATCGAGGACACGTTCAGCAAGGTGGAATGCATTCAGCTTCTGCTGTTCAACCTTCTCGGCTTTGATATCATTGTTTACACGCCGACAGGTTACAAAAACCTTGAAACATATATCTCGGGCGAAGCTTTCACCACGTTCGGAATGAACGAATTCAAGTATAATATCCGTATTCCACGGTTCAAGATACCCGATACCATCCCCGAACCGAAGGATAACGGCGGATTATTTAATAAACTTTTCAAGAAAGGACGCAAATAATATGGGTTTAAAGTTTACACCGTCATCAGAGCAGGAGGCTGCAGTTCAGACAACAGATGTTACCGTTGCAGAGGCGCAGGCTGCACCGAAGATTGAGGTCGCTCCCGAGAATTTCTCGATGGTTGAGGTTCAGCAGAACATCAAGAACGATCTTGTTAAAAGCGAAGCTGTTCAGAAGCTCGTTGATTCTATCAATATCAACGATGTCAACTCTATTGTAAAATTCGGCAATGACGCTGCTACCGAGATCTCCAAGGCATCCGATCAAGTGCTTAATTCAATGAATATGAAACAGATCAACGATTCGGGTGAAATGCTTACCGCACTCGCTGCAGTTATGGAACAGTTTGACGCAAAGGAGCTTACCGAAGAGCCTAAAAAGGGACTTTTCGCAAATCTCCGCAAGCAGATTGACAAGCTGCTTGAAAAATACCATACAATGGGCGAAAACGTTGACCGTATCTATGTTCAGCTTAAAGGCTACGAAAAGGAAATTGAGCAGTCCAACGTCAAGCTTGAACAGATGTATAACGCAAATATCAACTACTATAAAGATCTTACGCTTTACATTATGGCAGGTGAACAGGCTTGCGTAGAGCTTGACCAGTATATTGACGAATACAAGAAAAAGCTTGCAGAGAACCCCGATTCGGGCGCTGTTGCAATGGATCTGCAGAATCTTGAAAACGTTCGTGAGATATTCCAGCAGAGAGTAATGGATCTGAAAATAGCAGAAAACGTCGCAATGCAGACCGTTCCTATGCTTAAAACAATGCAGTATTCCAACCTCAATCTTATCCGTAAGATAAATTCTGCGTTCATTATCACAATGCCTGTTTTCAAGCAGTCACTTGCTCAGGCTGTAATGCTCAAACGTCAGAAAGTTCAGGCTGATTCTATGTCGGCTCTTGACGAAAAAACCAACGAACTGCTTATCAAGAATGCTCACAACA
>JBJEQL010000055.1:0-5126 GCA_051881735.1 Oscillospiraceae bacterium | reverse complement strand
TCAATGATGTGTTATAATTTTATTCGTTATGTTTGGGGTGTGCTATGGTTTTAAACTTAAAGCAGCTTTATAATATTGTCGGTGAGAAGCTGATTGTGGATTATGCTGTTGATTCCGACAAGCTGAAAGAGATTAAACAATATAGTTTTATTGACCCCGTAAATGTTAAGGGTTCGGTTTATAACCGTGCAGGTATGGTTATTCTTAGCTGCACTGTTGATTTTACTCTTGACGCTGTTTGTGACAGATGTCTTATTCCGTTTGAAAAGAGCTTTTCTTTTGATTGTGAACATATTCTTGTCCGTGAAACTAACACGGATAATGATGAGTATGTTGTTACAGAAGGGGATTCGCTCGATTTGGACGAGCTTGTTATTCAGGATATTCTGTTGCAGCTTCCTTCAAAGATGCTCTGCAAGGATGACTGTAAAGGCCTTTGTCCGATTTGCGGAACTGATTTGAATATTAATGAATGTAACTGTAAAGGTTAAAGGATAAGGAGGTGCTGAATAATGGCAGTACCAAAGAGAAAGGTATCAAAGGCAAGACGTGATAGCAGACGTTCTGCTGTTTGGAAACTGGATGCTCCTGCACTTTCCAGATGTACTCACTGCGGCGAACTTACATCTCCGCACAAGGTTTGCAAAAATTGCGGATACTATAAGGGTAGAGAAGTAATTTCTAAGGAAGCTTAATTGGCTTGCTAAACCGAAGAGGGAGATTTATCCTTCTTCGGTTTTTGTTTTAAGGAGATCTATGGCTGTAAAAATCCAATCCGTTATAGGAAATTCACCTGCTTTTCATGCAGGAATTAAGGAAAATGATATTTTAATTTCGCTGAATGGTCACGAAATACGCGATGTTCTTGATTATATGTATTATGCTGCTGAGATCAACGTCAGCACAACAGTTGAACGTGGTGGCAGGCATTTAACATTCCACATCGAAAAAAGCGAATACGATGACCTCGGACTCGAATTTGAAACTTTTCTGATGGATAAAAAACAGAGCTGCACAAACAAGTGCATTTTTTGCTTTATCGATCAGATGCCTCCAAATATGCGTGAAACTTTATATTTCAAAGATGATGATTCACGTCTTTCGTTTCTTCAGGGTAATTATGTGACACTTACTAATCTTGATCAGAAAGAAATCGACCGCATTATTGATATGCGTTTAAATATTAATATTTCAGTTCATACGACTAATCCCGAGCTTCGGTGTACAATGATGCACAACCGTTTTGCCGGTGAAAAGCTTAAATACCTTAAGCAATTTGCTGATGCCGGAATTGCAATGAACTGTCAGATCGTTCTTTGTCCCGGAATTAATGACGGCGATGAACTGCGCAGAACATTGACTGATTTAGGAAATCTTATGCCTAATATACAGAGCATTGCCGTTGTTCCGGTTGGGATAACTAAGTTCCGTGAGGGGCTTTATCCTCTTGTAAAGTTCAACAAGGAAACTGCAGGGCAGACAATTGATCTTATTGAAAGATTTCAGTCGGAATTTCTTGAAAAATATGGCACAAGGCTTGTTTTTCCTGCGGATGAGTTTTATATCACTGCTGAAAGAGAACTTCCGAACGGTGCATACTATGAGGATTATTGCCAGTATGAGAACGGAATAGGAATGCTGCGTTCGCTTGGTGATGAGTTTGAATCGGCAATGGAGAATGCAGATGATCCAACTGAATCCAGAACTGTTTCAATGGTAACAGGCGATGCGGCTTATGATTTTATTTCAAAGCTTGTAAAAAAAGCAGAAGAAAAGTGGAATAATATAAAATGCAACGTTTATAAGATCAGAAATGATTTTTTCGGCGATACGATCACAGTTACAGGTCTTATTACTGCACAGGATATCATTGCACAGCTTAAGGGAAAAGAGCTGGGTGATGCTTTGCTCATTTCAAAAAATATGCTGATGCGTGATTCAGATATATTTTTGGACGACCTTACTGTTCCCGATGTTGAAAAGGCTCTCGGAATTTCTGTTTTGCCGGTCGATAATGACGGATTTGAATTGCTTGATGCAATTATATATAGGGAATCTCAAAAAATAAAATGATTGGAGATGATAGCTTTGGCATTACCTATAGTTGCAGTAGTCGGACGTCCGAATGTAGGAAAATCAACACTTTTTAACAAGCTTGTAGGTCAAAGAATATCTATTGTTGAAGATACTCCGGGCGTTACAAGAGATAGAATTTACTCAAAATGCGAATGGAGAAATCGTGAATTTATGGTCGTTGATACAGGTGGTATTGAACCTGACAGCAATGATATAATTCTTTCACAGATGCGCAGACAGGCTGAGCTTGCTATTGAAAAAGCAGATGTTATCGTGTTTTTGACCGATATTCGTACCGGCGTTACAGCAAATGACTACGATGTTGCAAAATTGCTTCAAAAAAGCGGAAAACCGATCGTGCTTTGCGTTAATAAAATCGATTCAATAGGTGATCCTCCGGTCGAATTCTATGAATTCTATAATCTCGGTTTAGGCGATCCGATCGCTTTATCGGCTGCACACGGTCACGGTACGGGTGATATGCTTGACAAAGTCTTTGAATATTTCCCTGAAGATGAATCGGAAGAGTATGATGAGGAATATATTAAAGTAGCGGTTATCGGAAAGCCGAATGTAGGCAAATCTTCGCTTATTAACCGTGTTTCCGGTGAAGAAAGAGCAATCGTTTCGGATATTGCCGGAACAACCCGTGACGCAACGGATACTGTTATTGAAAATGAACACGGAAAATATGTTTTCATTGATACTGCAGGTATCAGAAAGAAATCGAAAATTCAGGAGAAAATCGAGCATTACAGTGTTCTTCGTGCATATATGGCAGTTGACCGTTCTGATGTTTGCGTAATCGTAATTGATGCAGAAGTCGGCTTTACTGAGCAGGATTCAAAGGTTGCAGGTTACGCTCATGAGCAGGGAAAAGGCTGTATTGTCGCAATAAACAAGTGGGATGCTATTGAAAAAGATACAAATACAATGGACGAGTTCAAGAAGAAGCTTGAAAATGATTTCAGCTTTATGTCTTATGTTCCATTTGTGTTTATCTCTGCAAAGACGGGGCTTCGCATTGACAAACTTTTTGAACTTATCAATAATGTAAATATGCAGAACAGCATGAGAATTTCTACCGGTATGCTCAACGATGTCCTTGCTTATGCTACAACGAGAGTTCAGCCGCCTTCCGATAAGGGCAGACGTTTGAAGATTTATTACATGACGCAGCCGTCAACTAAGCCGCCGACGTTTGTCATCTTTGTGAACAGAGCAGATCTGTTCCATTTTTCCTATCAGCGATATATTGAAAATCAGATAAGACAGACTTTTGGGCTTGACGGTACGCCTGTACGCTTTGTTGTGCGTGAACGAAACCGTGATGATGATTAAATAATAGGGGAATAGGTTATGATAAAAGTAATTATTTGTCTGCTGCTGACAATGGTGATTTCCTACCTTCTGGGCAGCTGCAACTCTGCTATAATTGTTGTGCGTTGTCTTAAGCATGAGGATATCCGTGAGCATGGAAGCAAAAACGCAGGACTTACCAACACGCTCCGCTGCTATGGAAAATTTCCTGCTCTGCTTACGCTTATCGGCGACCTTGCAAAAGGAATCATCGCTGTACTTTTAAGCATTTTGATGTTTAAGCTTATTATAGGAAATGATTTTCCGACCAATCTTCCGGACTGGTATCCGAGTGTTTTAGATGAAAAGTCGATCGGTTATATTTCAGGCTTTTTTGCGATATTAGGTCATATTTTCCCGATTTATTACGGCTTTAAGGGCGGAAAGGGAATTCTTGTTTCATCGTCAATACTTATTGTAATTGATCCTCTTACATTTGCGATAATCATTCCGTTCTTTGCACTTGTACTTTTTATTACAAGATATGTTTCGGTTTCATCAATATCTGCGGCAGCTTTTTATCCGATACTTACATTTATTCTGCATTATTTTGTAGAAAAGCTTCCTATGGAAAACTGCATTGCACACGTTGTTTTAGTTGCCTGCACAAGCGTATTGCTCATCTATATGCATAGGGCAAATATCAAACGACTAAAAGATGGTACAGAGAACAAGTTCAGTTTTGGTAAAAAGAAAGAGTAATCGGAGGAATACATAATGGCAAAGTTTACGGTTCTTGGCATGGGCGGATTTGGTCTTGCACTTGCTGTAATGCTTGACAAAAACGGTCACAGCGTTAATGTATGGTCTGCGTTTGAAAGCGAAATCGAGGATATTAAGCGTGACGGCGAGAACAAGAAAAAACTCCCCGGGGTAAAAATAAACGAATCTATAGGATTAACTTCGGATATTTCAACTGTTTCTGACAGCGATGTTGTAATTTTCGGTGTTCCGACAGGATTTGTCCGCAGCGTTGCAAAACAGGCAGCACCGTTTGTTTCTGAAAAAACAGTTATTCTCAATACAAGCAAGGGACTTGAAGATAAGACCTTCAAGAGAATGAGTGAAGTGCTTCACGAGGAACTTCCGAATTCTCCGATAGTGATCTTAACAGGTCCTTCCCATGCAGAAGAAGTTGGCATTGGTATGCCGACAACAGTTGTTGTTGCCTCTGATGATGCAAAATACTCCGATTATATTCAGTCGGTAATGTCAAACAATGCGCTTCGTATCTACATCAATGATGATGTTGTAGGTTCTGAATTGGGCGGCTCACTCAAAAACATTATCGCACTTTGTGCAGGTGTTTGTGACGGCATGGGATTCGGCGATAATACAAAGGCTGCTCTCATGACGAGGGGAATAACAGAAATTGCTCGTCTTGGTGTAAAGATGGGCGGAAAGACTGAAACATTCGCAGGACTAAGCGGAATAGGTGACTTGATTGTAACCTGCACCAGTATGCACAGCAGAAACCGCCGTGCCGGAATACTGATCGGACAGGGCGTTTCGCCGGATGACGCTGTTAAGCAGGTCGGTACAGTCGAAGGTTACACCTGTACAAAGGTTGCTTATGAGCTTTCGCAGAGTGTAGGCGTTGTAATGCCGATAACAGAACAATGCTACAATGTTCTGTTTAACGGACTTGACCCCAAAACAGCATTAAAAAATCTTATGGGACGTCCTAAACG
>JBJEQL010000054.1:0-5138 GCA_051881735.1 Oscillospiraceae bacterium | reverse complement strand
ATGGTAGTGAAAGAAAAGATAAGCAATATTTTTGAGATACCTAAAAAAGAAATTCCCCCAAAAGCGGAGAACAGCGACCCTAAGCATAACGTGATAAAATGGACCGCGGCATTTATCTGCGGAATTGTTTTCAGCGCTTCGCAGGGATTTGTTCCAATATGTCCTGCGTTGGCGGCTGTACTGCCGACTGCTTTTTCCGCTGCGGTTTTTGCAGGCTCGGCAGCAAGCGTTATCGCCCTCGGCCAAACCGACAGCTTTGTTACTGAAATCCTTGCTATGGCGATCATGCTTGCGTTAAAGATCATTGTTCATCGTTTTACGGATAAACGCATGAACCCTGCACCTCTCGGCGTTTACTCTGCGGCTGTGTATATCTTTTCGGGAGCAGCTGCTTCGATCGCAGCAAAGATAACAGCTGCTCTTGCGGCGGCAATTCTATTTCGTGGAATAATCTGCGGCATAACGGCATATTTTATTTCGTGCGAACTTCTGTGCATAAAGGAAAACGGCCGCATAAGCGTGACGGGTACAAACAGCCTTTGCTCGGCTGTGCTTTATGTAACGGGGATATCGGTGCTGTTCGGCGTTTCAGCAGGGACATTTTCACTCGGACGCACAGCAGGTATTTTCGTTATCCTTGCCGCAGGAGGAAGATTCGGCGGCGCAGGCGGAGCAATAATGGGCGTTCTTACCTCGCTCGGCGCAATACTCGGCAATTCGGGCGGCGAACAGATATCCGAGCTTTCACGCAGTATGGCTGTTATCGGCTGTGCAGGACTTATCGGCGGCATTTTATCAAAGAGAGGAAAGCTTGCTTCTTCTGTGGCTTTTACCGCTGTATCGCTTTTTTTAACGCTATTTATGGGCAAGCTTTCTTGGGCGGCTGCGCTTATGACGGACACACTGATCGCTGCTGCGCTTTATTCCCTTATCCCCGACAAGCTTTATATGAAAGCGGTAAACACGGCTATCGACTGCCGTTCCGCCGTTACGGAATACTTGGCTCGCAAGATATCATTCGGAACAGAATGCTTTGCACAGATAGGAAGCTGCACCGACAAAGCTTCCGAACTTCTTGCAGAAAAAACAGATGAACGGACGGACATAAGCCGAACAGTATGCGAAAGGATATGCGGAAACTGCCGCAACCGTGATTTCTGCTGCAAAAGCGATGAAAACCGTATTCGGTCAGCGTTTCTCCCCTGTGAAAAGATACTGTTTCGGAAAAGCTTTATCACCGTTTCCGAACTTCCACGCTGCATTGAAAGCTGTACCAAAAAGAGTGAGATCGCCGAAATGATGAACAAGCTTTTTTCGCATAATTCTGCGCTCGCAAGGCGGAGTGAAAATCACAGCCGTTCACGTGAAGTGTTCAGCGAACAGCTTGTTTCATCGGTAAAATTCATGGACGACCTCGGTGATTTCTACTCAGGCGGCAGAATTTATGATGAAAACTTCTCCGAACGCACCACCGAGATAATTCGCAGGAGCGGCGGAAAGGATCCTCACGCTGCAGTTTTCTTCGATAAAAGCGGCAACCTTTTCATTTCCTGCTTTTACGAGGGTAAACTGGACTGTCCTGCAGAAGAAATCACGGAAAAACTCGCAGCGCTGACCGACCGTGTGCTTGAACCGCCGGAGTTTTTCGGAGAATCGGGTCATGTTCACGCCTGCTGGCATGAACCGACTGTGTTCGAAGCGGAAGTCGGAAAAGCAACACTCTGCGGACGTGAAAGCGTAAGCGGTGACAGCTCTCTTCAGTTTTCGGACGGATTTGGCAATGTCTATTTCATCATTGCAGACGGAATGGGCAGCGGAAACCGTGCTGCGCTTGAAAGCAGTATGGCTTGCTCGCTGATATCAAAGCTTATCCGTGCAGGCTCGGACGAAACAACCGCCCTTCAGATGGTCAACGCCCTGCTCATATCCAAATCAACGGACGAGGTCTTTACCACCGCCGATATACTCAAGGTCAATCTTTTTACGGGAAAAGCCGACTTCTTCAAGGCAGGAGCCGCTCAAAGCTTTGTAAAGACAGGCGGAACTGTAAATTCGGTGGAAAGCTTCGCACTTCCGCTCGGAATAATCCCGGGAGCAGAGATAAAGCCTTTTTCTCTCCGACTTTCGGACGGCGACTGCGCTGCTCTTTTCAGCGATGGAATACCCGAATCAAGCTTCCCGAAGCTGCGTGAACTGCTGCTTTCGGACGGTTACTCCCCCTCACGCTGTGCAGACGCCATAATCGAGCTTGAAAAACCGGACAAGGCTGCATCTGATAGTTTTTCCGATGACAGAACGATCATTGTATTAAAACTGCATAAATTATAAAATAGAAGGTGTTTTTGAGTAGTAAAAATGCACAAAAATGTGGAAAATTATGTACATTTTAATACAACCTATCCCTAACTTGGTAATAACTGGTTTAAAACGCAGGAAAATTTTGTATAGTTTACACAAGCATAACCTGATTTTTACGTTTAACATATAAAAATATTACAAAAACACTTGAAATGTGATACATAATCTGTTAAAATATATATAGCATAAATTAGTGTGGCTTGCTGTGTAAAAAATCCAATTTTACCATAAGCCTTTAAGAAGGAGTATGAATCATGCCGGAAAGCAGAAAAAAGACTGCAAAATCAGATGGAACGGACAACCGTTTTCCTCTTCACATCTTTCATGAAGGCACATCGGTTGCCGCTTATGATTTTTTTGGTGCGCATAAAGGCACTAAGGACGGTAAACAAGGTGTTTATTTCAGAGTATGGGCGCCTCATGCATTGTCTGTATCGCTTGTAGGCGATTTCAATAACTGGGATAGGCGGAAAAATCCCATGACTAAGACTGTCGATGACGAAACATGGGTATGCTTTGTCGAGGGCGTTGAACAGTATTTTACATATAAATACAGCATTGAAACACGCCACCAGAGCATCGTGATGAAAGCTGACCCTTACGGCACACACATGGAAACACGTCCTGCGACCGCAACGAAATATTTCGATATTGACGGTTATAAATGGAACGATAAAGCATGGTATGATAAAAAGGCAAAGACCAACATCTATAAAAGCCCTATGAACATCTATGAGGTTCACCTCGGTTCATGGAGAACATACGAAAACGGTGAGCCTTTCAACTATGTAAAATTTGCCGAGGAGATAGTTCCCTATCTTAAGGAAATGAGCTATACTCACATCGAGCTTATGCCGCTTGCAGAGTATCCTTATGACGGTTCATGGGGTTATCAGATCATCGGTTACTATGCACCGACCTCACGCTACGGCACACCGTTCGACTTTATGAAGATGATCGATATCTTCCATAAAAACAACATCGGCGTTATCCTTGACTGGGTTCCTGCCCACTTCCCGAAGGACGCAGCAGGTCTGTTCGAATTTGACGGTGACTGCTGCTATGAATACACCGATCCGCTCAAAAAAGAACACACCTCATGGGGAACGAGAGTTTTCGACTTTGGCAGAAACGAAGTAAGATCATTCCTCATTTCAAACGCACTTTACTGGATAGAAAAATTCCATGTTGACGGACTCCGTGTTGACGCAGTTGCTTCAATGCTTTATCTTGATTACGACAGACGTGACGGTGAGTGGCGTCCGAACAAGGACGGCGGACACGAAAACTATGAAGCCGTTGAATTCCTCAGAGCTTTGAACACTGCTGTTTTCGGAAGAAACCCGAACACACTCATGATCGCAGAGGAATCGACCGCTTGGCCGCTCGTTACAAAGCCTGCTGATGTTGGCGGATTGGGCTTCAACTTCAAGTGGAACATGGGCTGGATGAACGACAGCCTTGATTATATGAAGCTTGATCCTATCTACCGTGCAAACAACCATGGCAAGCTCACATTCTCATTCTTCTACTGCTTTAGCGAAAACTTTATCCTTCCGATCTCACATGACGAGGTCGTTCACGGAAAATGTTCGCTCTGGCGCAAGATGAGCGGTATGTACAATACCGATAAATACGCCACATTGCGTACATTTATGACATATATGGCAATGCACCCCGGCAAAAAGCTCAGCTTCATGGGCAACGAATTTGCTCAGGAGAACGAATGGAACTATGAAAGAGGACTTGACTGGCAGCTGCTAAACGAACCTATACACGCTCAGATACAGCAGTTCAGCAAGGATCTGAACAAGTTCTATCTCGACAACTCTCCGCTTTGGCAGCATGACGACGACTGGAACGGATTCTCATGGATATGCCATGACGACTATCTCCAGAGCGTTATCTCATTCCGCAGGATCGACGACGAGGGCAACGAGGTCATTATCGTCTGCAACTTCGTTCCGGTCAAGCGTGAAAACTACCGTATCGGCGTTCCGAAAGAAGGCTACTGGCAGCAGGTTCTCTCGACTGACGACGTTAAATACGGCGGTAACGGAACCGTCAACAACAAAAAGAAGAAAACCGAGGATTTCTCAATGCACGGCTACGATCAGTCGATAGCTATTGATATCCCACCGCTTTCTGCAATGCTGTTCAAGTTCGTTCCTGCAAAAAAGCGCACAGCAACCACAGAAAAGACATCAACTGCTGCAAAGAAAACAGCTTCCAAAACAACAAAGTCAGACACAGCAAAAACAAAATCGACCAAAACAGGGGCAAAGAGCACTAAAGCAAAGACGGACAAAAAATCCCCTGAAAAAATAAAAAAGTAAATCCATGGGAGGAATAACGAATGTACACTAAAAAAGAATGCGTTGCAATGCTCCTTGCAGGCGGTCAAGGAAGCCGCTTATACGCTCTCACACACGATATGGCAAAGCCTGCCGTTCCTTATGGCGGTAAATACAGGATCATCGACTTCCCACTTTCCAACTGCGTAAATTCCGGTATCGATACAGTCGGCGTTCTCACACAGTATCAGCCGCTTGTACTCCATGACTACATCGGAAACGGTCAGCCATGGGATCTCGATAAGATGAACGGCGGCGTTCACTCACTTCCGCCTTTCCAGACAGCTCTCGGCGCACAGTGGTATAAGGGCACAGCAAATGCTATCTATCAGAATATCTCGTTCGTTGACAGATATGATCCCGAATATGTTGTAATTCTTTCCGGTGACCATATCTACAAAATGGACTACAACGATATGCTTGCAC
>JBJEQL010000053.1:0-23277 GCA_051881735.1 Oscillospiraceae bacterium | reverse complement strand
ATGATCTGCTCCGATACAGTTGAAGAGAGAGAAGCAGCTCTTGCTAAGATCGAACCTATGCAGCAGAGCGACTTTGAGGCTCTCTACGAAGCACTCGAAGGTTCACCTGTTACTATTAGATTCCTCGATCCCCCTCTCCACGAATTCGTACCTACAGAAGAAGCTGACATTGAAGCTCTTGCAAAGGCTCAGGGCAAGTCCGTTGAAACTATCAAGAACATCATTGCTTCTCTCCACGAATTCAACCCGATGATGGGTCACCGTGGATGCCGTCTTGCTGTAACATATCCTGAGATCGCTAAGATGCAGACTAAGGCTGTTATCAAGGCTGCTATCAATGTTAAGAAGGCTCATCCCGACTGGAACGTTAAGCCTGAGATCATGATTCCGCTCGTAGGCGAGGTTAAGGAGCTTAAGTTCGTTAAGGATATCGTTGTTAAGACAGCTGACGCTGAGATCGCAGCAGCTAATTCCGACCTCAAGTACGAAGTTGGTACAATGATCGAAATTCCTCGTGCAGCTCTCACAGCTGACGATATTGCTAAGGAAGCTGACTTCTTCTGCTTCGGTACAAACGACCTCACACAGATGACATTCGGCTTCTCCAGAGATGACGCAGGTAAGTTCCTCAATGCTTACTATGATACAAAGATCTTCGAGAACGATCCGTTTGCTAAGCTCGACCAGACCGGCGTAGGCAAGCTCATGGAAATGTCCATCAAGCTTGGTAAGCCCGTTAACCCGAACCTCCACATCGGTATCTGCGGCGAACACGGCGGCGATCCTACATCTGTAGAATTCTGCCACAAGATCGGCCTTGACTATGTATCTTGCTCACCTTTCCGTGTTCCAATCGCTCGTCTTGCAGCAGCTCAGGCAGCTATCTCTGAACAGCAGTAAGCAAAACGCCTTATAAAAAGGCGAACATGGTTCAAGCTTGGCTTGATGCTGTGTCATAAAGTAAAAAATAATCTCCCTGTTCCGTGTGGAATGGGGAGATTTTTATGTTAATTGAAACGATCTGATGCTTTACCTTATAATATTTTTTTCAGATTTTATATAATTATCCGCACATTTCAATGCAGTTATACGTTATACATTATGAGAGGAGGTTTTTTCTTGCCGCAGAAGATAGAAGAAATATACGACAAAATATATCGGTTCTGTTTTTATAGGCTGAAAAATTCCGCCTCAGCAGAAGATGTAACACAGGAAGCCTTTCTCAAGTATTTTGCGCAGGTTTCCGATATGAAAAACGGCATTGACGCAGCATATCTTTTTACGATCGCAAAAAACCTCTGCACGGATATGTTTCGCCGAAGACAGACCGAAGAACTTACGGAAGATTATTCCGAGGAGAGCTTTGCCGATGAAACCGATACAAAAATAGCTGTCCGAACAGCTCTTGAAAAGCTGGACGAACAGCATCGAGAAACACTTGTTCTGCGATACATAGCCGGATTTTCGGTAAATGAAACGGCGGAATCCTTGGGAATATCACGGTTTGCGGTGTATCGCCTTGAAAGAGCCGCCCTTGCCGAAATGAAAAAAATGCTGAAAGGAGAACTGAAATGAACGTGAAAAAAGAACTGCGTGAAGCTTTTTCGCCCACAGAGCCGAAACTCAAAGATGATTTTCTTAAAACCTTGCCTTATCCGAAGCTAAGTTTTTCGGAATTTGTGTTATCGCAGATAAGATTTATCCGTAAACGTGTATGGTTTGCAGCATTAATGATTGTTTTGACAGGTGTTTTTGCTGTGTGTCTTATGCAGCAGGAGCTATATCAACAGATAGGTTTGCCTGCTGTATGGATAGTATCTTCGCTGACGCCATTTCTTGCAATGCTCATGGCTGCTGAGATATCTCGTTCGGATATGTATGGCATGGCTGAGCTCGAAACGGCGAGTAGATTTTCATTGCCGCAGCTTACGGGTGCAAGAACGCTTATCCTCGGAGTTGTAAGCTTTGCAGTAATAGCCGTTCTGACAGTCATATCGGGTATCTTCACGCCTATGGGTATCGCAAAGTCAGCAATATATATTCTTGCACCGTTCCTCTTGGTAAATGGGATATCCCTTGCGGTATTCAGCCGCTTCAAAGGACATGAGGGAGGATATATCAGCGCTGCTGCTGCGGTTTTTGTCAGCGTTTCGGGAGTATTGGCGCAGATATCGGCGACAAGGGTATCCGAAAGCTTATGCGATGGACTTTGCATAATGATTTGTATTTTCGGAGCGGTAACTGTATTTATAAATATGAGAAAAATGTTGATTGGAGATAAAGCTTATGGAACTCACGCTTGACAGAGTGACAAAAAACTACACAGAGAAAATTGCCTGTGACCGTATTTCTATTACATTAACAAAAGGAGTTTACGGACTTCTCGGTGCGAACGGTGCAGGAAAAACAACGTTAATGCGAATGATGTGCGGCGTTCTGAACCCAACTTCGGGCAGCATTTCTTACGACGGTATTGACGTTTCAAGGGAAGAATACCGTGATGTTCTGGGGTATCTTCCGCAGGATTTTGGATATTATCCCGAATTTACGGCGCAGGATTTTATGATGTATATTGCGGCTCTCAAAGGCTTACCGAAGTCGAAGGCAAAGGCCAAAACAGCCGAGCTTTTGGAACTTGTATCGCTGAAAAATGAGGCAAAAAAGAAGATCAAGACCTTTTCTGGCGGAATGAAGCAGCGGCTCGGTATTGCGCAGGCGATGCTCAACGACCCGAAGATACTTGTTCTTGACGAACCGACGGCAGGACTTGACCCAAAGGAGAGAGTACGCTTCCGCAACCTTATCTCACGAATGGGTGCAGACAGGATAATTCTGCTTTCAACACATATCGTTTCGGATATTGAGCATATTGCGGACACTATCCTTGTGATGAAAAGCGGACAGCTTATCCACAGCGGCTCACTTGATGAAATTATCGAGGTGATAAAGGGCAAGGTGTGGGAATGCACCGTGCCGCAGGATACTGCCGATGTGCTTACCGAAAAATATCCGATTATCAACACACGAAATGCGTCTGATGGCGTATTTCTGCGGCTTGTCTGCGATGAAAAGCCCTGCGAAAATGCTGTTAATGCAGAAGCGACGCTTGAAGATCTGTATCTTTATTATTTCAGCGGAGAGGAAAGGTCGGAGTAAAAATGAGTCTTTTCAGGTGGGAGCTGACAAAAATATGGCGACGCAGATCAACGAAAATTTCTCTGTTTATACTGGTAGCTTATGCCGTATTGTCAACGGTTTACAATGCAGTATTTAATCTTGCATCGGACTTTGAAAAAGCGGACGGAATAGCTGAAATTGCCCGTCAATACGAATTTGCGGACAGTTTCAGAGGTGAACTTACGGAAGAAAAGCTTACTTTTGCATACCATAATCTGCTGACTGCATATTCGGAAGAAAATCTCGTTCCGAATGAATATGACGATACGCTTAATCCGTCACAGGAGGTATGGGATAAATATGTTGTACCTCTGGGAACTATGCAAAATGTTCTGCGGAATACATATATGTGTCTTCCCGAATACAGCTACTTTAATTCGATAACTGACGTACCCGAAGAAATGATAAAGGATTTCTATTCTATCCGTGATGAAATAGCCGAAAAGCAGATATATTCCAAGGTGACCGATGAAAAGGACAGAGCATTTTTTCTGTCACAGAATGAAAAAGCATCCAAGCCTTTTTATTACGACTGGTACGAAGGACAGGAAATTTTTATGCTGACGATCTCGGTCGTTACAGTTATTGCGGCATTTGTTTGTATAATTTTCACCGCTCCGATTTTTGCGGCGGAATACAGCGAAAGAACGGCACCCATGATAATGTCTGCAAGGCATGGCAGAAAGAAAATTGCTTGCGCAAAGTTGGGGGCGGTGCTGATATTCAGCTGTATCACATACGCTTTGGGAGTGGGAGTATTTCTCTGCGGACAGCTTTACTTTCTCGGAACAAGGGGACTTGATTGCCCGATACAGCTTATTTATCCTAACCGAACTGTTCCGCTGACTATATGGGGCGCTGAAATGTATCAGATTATTCTCGGCTTTCTCGGCTGCATTGCAATGACGCTGATCACAGCTTTTGTTTCATCGGTGGTGAATTCGTCATTTCCTGCGGTGGCAATTCCGAGTGCAGTAATGATACTATCTGGATTTATGGGCGGAAATATACCCGAAGCTCTTTCCTTTATTTCGGTAATAATTCCGTTTATGAGCGATTATCATGAATTATTCCATGTAAATATGTATTTTCACGTTTGGTCGCCATATATAATACTCATTTCACCTGTGGTTATTTCAGCGGTTTTTCTGCCATTTGCTTCATATAAATATATACGTCATCAGGTTGCATAAGGAGTTTTTTATGAATACATTTTGGAACTTAGTATCTTATGAATACAAAAAGATTTTTAAACGCAAAGGTGCGGTAATAACGCTGATACTTGCCGCCGCAGTATCATTATTCAGCGTGTTCGGCACGATAATCGGCTATGTTTACGACAGCAGCGGCGAGCCTGTGATGTCCAGATATGACGATATGAAGCTTGATCTTGAATATGCAGAGGAATTGTCGGGAAGGGCAATTGATACGCCGCTTATTTTAGAGGCGGCAGGAGCATATTCAAAGCTTCGGATGAATACCGAAGAAGGCTATGCAAATAGCAGCGAATATGAAGAATACGCAAGAAAATACAGCGAAATATATTCCATAGTCCGCAGCGTTTACAGCACGGCTTCAGATCGCTTTGACGTTGAGAGCTTTATAAATATGACAAAGGAGCAGGCGGATGATTTCTATGATATGCGCAGGAAAAATCAGGAGCAGACGATCGGTCTGACCCGAATGAGCGATAGGGCGAAGCAGTCGGTTTTGGCGGCGGACAGCGCAGTAAAAAAGCCGATCGTTTTTGAAGTGACCGAGGGATACGGCAGATTTTTTGCGATAATGTACACTACGGGGATCATCGCTGCCATAGCTGCAGCAATTGTATTTGCGCCGCTTTTTTCGGGCGAATACACAAGCGGCGCAGACAGCCTGATATTATCCTCAAAACACGGAAAGGGTCTGCTTGTTTGGGCAAAGCTGTTTGTGATGCTCACATTGTCCGCAGGCTACACGGTGATATTGACGGTTCTGACCTATGCCGAATGTATGGCGGTATGGGGAGCGGACGGCGCAGGTGCAGCATTACAGCTTTTGCTGCCGATGTCATCCTATCCGCTTAGCATGGGGCAATGTGCTGTGATCTATTCGGTATGCATTTTAGCGGCTTGCATAATGACTGCGGCGCTGACGGCTCTGTTTTCAGCAGGAATAAAAACACCGTTCGGCACAATTGTTATCATGTCTGTGATAATCATTGCGCCGATGATGATGAACGTTTCGGAAAACATCGTATGGTTATACAAGCTTTTCTGCCTGCTGCCCTCAAATATGATGGGGTTCTGGTCCATTATTGACGATATTCAGTTTGAGCTGTTCGGTCTGGTTATTCGTCCTTATGTTTTCACACCGATATTTGCGGCTGTTTTTGCGGTAGTATTTTCGCTGTTTGCATATCGTGTATTCAGAAAGCGGCAGGTCAATTGAGTGCATATATTAAGGAAACGCTGATTAATACGTTTCTGCCGTTTTTCAAAATGTCCTCAAAGACGGAAATTCGTACATTTTTCAAAACGGCGAAACGAACGCTACGCTTTTAATCAGCGTATCCTTAAAAATCTCCCTTGTCAGGCGGTAGATCTGACAAGGGAGATTTCTTTTTTATGTATAGGTATCAGAAAACGTTCATCCATACACGCATTTCATTTTCGCCACGATTACCCCATGTGTAATAGGGAACTGCGGTTGCCTCGCAGGGGACACATTGTTCAGGCTCGCTTGTGTAAAGATCACCGCAGTCTGTGATGCGTTCTGCTTTTACGGTAAGTTTTGTTGTGCCGCCGAGGAAATCGGGGTCAAATTCTCCGACTTCGGGAACGGCACTTCTGTCAATTCGCAGTTCGCTTACCTTGCCGTTATCAACTCCCTCAAAGCAGTAAACAAGCGGTCCACGCATGAGCGCAGTCATTCCTGCAAGTCTTGGAACTTTGCAGGACGCTCTTACAAATGAGGGCGTTCCGTCAAAAACAAGTTCAATATCTGCGCTGCCGTTGATGTTGATGTAAACATATCCGTTTTCGGGAGTAGGTGAATGATCGGTTCTGTTTACTGATATAGTATAGCTTCTGCTCCATGAGGGAATACGGACTGCAAGTCTGCCGTTTCCCGATACTTTGTATTTTACTGTCATATCGTAAGGGTAGTTTGTGATGCATTCCAAAGTCATTCCGTTTTTGAAATTGACGTTTCCGGCTGCAAATAAATGGCAGTATGCGGTATCTGCGTTTTCGCCATAAGCATAAGTTCCTATTGAACCGATAAGCCTTGCGACATTCGGTGGGCAGCAAGCGCAGGCATACCATTTCGGGCGAATGGGAAGATCATGCGTATGAGTGCAGGCAACTCCCGAAATGCCGGGGTCAACTTCAAGCGGATTTACATAGAAGAACCGCTTTCCGTCAAGCTGCATACCTGCAAGGACTGTGTTGTAGAACGCCAGCTCCATTATATCGCCATATTCGCCCTTTATTTCGTTCTCAAGCATTCTGCTGCCGAAGAAAACGAGTCCTATTGCGGCGCAGGTTTCCGAATATGCGGTGTCGGACGGCAGGTCGTAATCAACGGTAAATGCTTCGCCCATAGCGGTTGAGCCGATTCCGCCCGTGATATACATTTTCTGATGAACGATGTTGCTCCACAAGCGGCGGCAGGCTTCAAAAAGTTCCTTGTCGTTCGTTTCGGATGCAAGGTCAGCCATGCCTGTGTAAAGATATACCGCACGAACAGCGTGACCTGTGGCTTCGGTTTGTTCACGGACAGGTTTTCCGCTCTGACGATAATCGTTTGACCAGGGGTCGCTGTTCCATACAGACCAGTTCCTTTTTTTGGCTTCTTCGGCATAAAAAGATGGGTCAGTTCCACGTTCGTCAATAAATTTTTTTGAAAGCGTGAGGAAGTGTTCATTTTTTGTCAGACGGTACAGTTTTAAAAGTGCAAGCTCTATCTCGGGATGTCCGGGCCAGCCTTTGATATTCTGCGCAACAAATCTGTTGTAAATACATTCTGCATTTCTTGACGCAACGTCAAGGATCTTTCTTTTGCCTGTTGCTTCGTAATAAGCGCAAGCGGCTTCTATCATGTGTCCCGAGCAGTATAGTTCATGTCCTTCGAGCAGGTTTGTCCAGCGCTTGTCGGTGTCTTTTATGGTGAAATATGTATTCAGATATCCGTCCTTGTCCTGTGCGGCGGCAATAAGGTCGATAAGCTCGTCAGCCTGCTTTTCAAGAGCTTCATCGGGCTTTGCTGCGAGAGAATATGCCGCTGCTTCAAGCCACTTTGCGGCATCGCTGTCCTGAAAAACCATGCCGTAAAATCCGTCGCCTATATCCTCGCCCCGAAGAGCTTTTCCTGCGTTGATAAAATTTGCTGCTACATGGCTTTTTTCGGTATCGGGAGCGTTATCCCACAAAACGCTGTGCTGATAGGGGATAACTGTGTCACGCACAAGCTGCTGATATTTTCCGATAAAGCCCGAGGCCTTATATTCAGTAACGGAAATCTGATTTTGGGTCTTCATATACATTCTCCTTTTGCGGTTATAATGATTTATGAAAAATACATCAAAAAGCTCCCGAAGTGAAATGTGTCGGGAGCTTTTTCGGTAAGTATTGTATTATTTGTTTTTATCGTAAAAAGAATTTAGGGCGTGGGTCAGATCTTCTCCGCATCTGCCGCAGGCGTTATATCAGCCTTTTGGGGTTGGTTGTTTTTCAGAAGCTTTGATTTTATCAGCGCAGCGCCTACACCGCCCGTTACAACGGTAGCCGCCAGCATTTCAAGTACAGCGTTGACGCCGACAAACATTATAACGAACAGGAATACGTTGTGTGTTCCCTTTTTGTCCATAAGTTCCTGAACATAATCGGTCTGACCGAAAAGCAAAAGAAGCGCAGACATAAAGAACAGCGTATTGAAGAATGCGGTGCAAAAACCTGTTACTGCACAAGCAGCATAATTGTTGATCTTTTTGCTCATCGCCTTGTATATAACGCCTACAAGGAAACCGTCAAGAAGTCTGGGGATAAACCTCTG
Source organism: Oscillospiraceae bacterium (assembly GCA_051881735.1). GTDB lineage: Bacteria > Bacillota > Clostridia > Oscillospirales > Ruminococcaceae > UMGS363. The sequence goes on along the minus strand of JBJEQL010000053.1, from coordinate 15,066 downwards.
CACAAAAGCAAGGAACGGGTCTATTGCTGCCAAAGCTGCTCCCATGCCGCTTGGAACTCCTATTCCGAAGCATTGCAGAAAGCTCAGTATTCCGAATATTGCTCCTGCTGCTGCTCCGCCTGCGGGTCCTAAGGCTACCGCTGCGATGGCTACGGGAATAACATTCAGAGAGATGGAAAGAGGCCCGATCGGAATCGTGCCGATCGGTGTCATGGAAAATATCAGCAGAAGCGCTGTGATAAATCCCATTAACACGAGGTTTTTGGTCTTACTGTTCATATTCAATTTTCCTCCTTGTTATTATTCTCCCATACGGAAGATACAATACAATACACATAAATTATATCACAATAATTCAAAATATATATTTATTTTTTGGTAAAATTATGTTATAATACAATTAATTCAGATCAGGAAAACACCGTTGTTTCCATAAAAAGGAGAATTAAGAGCCATGCTGAAAGGAAAAACCATAGTGCTTGCCGTAACAGGCAGCATTGCTGCATATAAAATACCCAATCTCGCAAGAATGTTACGAAAACTCGGAGCGGAAGTGCAGGTCCTTATGACTGCAAATGCCGTTAATTTTATCAATCCGATCACCTTTGAAAGTCTTACCGGTACAAAATGCCTTATAGATACATTTGACAGAAATTTTGAATTCAGCGTTGAGCACGTTTCCATTGCGAAAAAAGCTGACTGCGTTCTTGTTGCGCCTGCGTCTGCGAATGTTATAGGAAAGATCGCAAACGGAATTGCAGACGATATGCTCACTACAACTGTAATGGCGTGTACCTGCAAGAAAATAATATCGCCTGCAATGAACCATAATATGTTCCATAATCCCATAGTGCAGGATAACCTTGAAAAGCTTAAGCGCTTCGGGTATGAGATAATTGCCCCCGATCATGGTATGCTTGCAAATGGTGACAGCGGTGACGGAAGAATGCCCGAGGAAAAGGTGCTGCTTGAATATATCCTGCGTGAAACCGCCTTCGAAAAGGATCTTGCAGGGAAAAAGGTGCTTGTTACCGCAGGAGCAACTGTTGAAGCGATAGATCCGGTCAGATATATCACCAATCATTCCAGCGGAAAAATGGGCTTTGCGATGGCAAGAGCGGCAATGCTCCGAGGAGCAGATGTAACTCTTGTTGCAGCGCATACCGAAGCTGAACCGCCGATGTTCGTGAACAAAATTGATGTGAGATCGGCAGAGGATATGTTCAGCGCTGTTGCAGCAGTTGCTTCCGAGCAGGATATCATCATCAAGGCCGCTGCAGTAGCCGACTATACGCCTATTGTTTCCGCCGACAGCAAGATAAAAAAATCTGACGGAGATATGAAGATAGAGCTTAAACGCACAAAGGATATTCTCAAATATCTTGGAGAAAACAAGCGCAGCGGACAGATAATATGCGGTTTTTCAATGGAAACCGATAACGTCCTTGAAAATTCAAGAAAAAAACTTGCCGCCAAAAACTGTGATATGATATGTGCAAATTCACTTCGCACAGCCGGAGCAGGTTTTGGAACAGAAACCAATGTCATCACCATGATAACCGCCGATGACGAATGTGAACTTCCGCTTATGACAAAGGAAGAAGCGGCACATCGTATTTTGGATCGTTTACTTAAAATGAACGTTGATTAAGGATACGCTGATTAATGCGAAGCAATTTATTGCTTTGCAGTCGTTTCGCCGTTTTGAAAAACGGCAGAAACGTATTGATCAGCGGTTACTTAGTATAAGAACTTTGCCGCAATTTGTTTTTTATGGGAATTTATATTGAAATTTCCAATACGGTGTGATATAATACAATTGCAATTTATTACGTTGGCGTTTTGTGTCATGATATGAAGGATTGATCTTACAATGAAAATAAATAGTATTCGAAATATTGTTGATCCGAATATTTCTTCGGCGGATGCTCTCGACCTTATGATTGATCAGGGACATATCAATATCGCTGTTTTTGTTCCGTCGGATAATTATAATATAGTATATGCAAGCAAGACTTTTGTTTCCGAAGCGTGTATAACTCCCGGCGAGGTAAAAAAATGCTTTGCTGACGGACTTTACGGCATACACCCCGATGATCTGGAAAAGGTAAAGGATTCTCTGCAAAAGGCACTAAAAAAAGAAATAACCGTTGATATTCGGCGTGTTGCCGAAAAAAGCGGAGCTATTATTTGGCTGAGATGCAAGGCGTTTCCGGCAGGTTTTGCTGAAAATAAGAACGCTGTTGCAGTTATTATCCGCAACATCACCGCCGATGTTACCATTGAAGAGGATATGCGCTGCAGGAATGAAAGATACAAGATATATGAAATGACTACTCCTGCTGTGCTGTTTGAATATAACCCCACAGAGGATAAAATGATTTTTTCATCCAACAGCGGCAGCGGTATCACCCAGACGGTGCTTAACGAGTATATGGATAAATTCAAGACTTCTCCGCTTGTTCATCCTGAGGACAGAGATAGGTTCATTACTGCGCTGCTTTCCGCTTGTGAAGTTCCCGTGACTGCTACACTTGAATACCGCAGTATGGTAATCGGCGGAGGTTACAAATGGTGCAGAACGTATTATTCCAGCGCAGCAGACGATTCGGGCAAAGTTACTGCCGTTTTCGGACGAATTCAGGACATAAGCACCGAGATCGCACAGAACAGAGAGCTTCTCAGAAAGGCGGAGATCGATCCGCTTACAGGCCTTTATAACAGAGCTTCCTTTGAAAGTCATGTAAAGTCGGCTATGGAAAAGGTAAGAAAAAGAGAAAAGCTGTTTTTTGCCATTGCCGATATTGACGATTTCAAACATTTCAATGACAAATACGGCCACAGCACAGGCGATAAGGTGCTGACGGCCATCTCCTCACTTATGGAAAAATATTTCTCCGGCGAGATAACCGGAAGATTCGGTGGGGACGAATTTCTGCTGTTTACTGCCGCAGCTGACCTGAACAGCGTCCGTGAGAAGCTTTCAAAGCTTGCTGACGAAGCGCATATTGAGGTCAACGGTGAGGATGTACAGATCAGTTTAAGTATAGGAGCATTTATAACTTCCGATAAATCGGTTACCTTTGAACAGCTGTTTGAAGCGGCAGATCAGGTAATGTACAAGGCTAAAAACAACGGCAAGAATGTCATTGTTGTTAAGGAAGACGAAAAAATCAAAGTTTAATAAAATAACCGCAGAGCGGCTGTTCACAAGACAGAACGTTCTGCGGTTATTTTATTGGTGTTTAGAATTATATGCAATTCTTATAATATCATCGATGTTTGCTTCTTCAATGCGGATATCCTTTATTTTTGCCTGCTTGCCTATGTCACTCATAAGCTCGGCAGCGGTTATTTCGTCCTTGCGGAAGCGGTATGTCGTCTGTGCACCCTCGGATTTGATTATCTCAGCTTTGGGGTGAGGTATATTGTGTTCATTATAGAATTCCACAATAAGCTGACGATACGGTGCAATACGTTCTGCAATATCATCAAGCGAACCGTCCTCAACGATAACGCCGTTGTTAATGATAATGATACGCTTGCAAAGCTCCTGAATATCGCCGAGGTCGTGAGTGGTGAGGATGACCGTTGTCTGACGTTCCGCATTTATCTCCTTGATAAAACGGCGTATTGCGTGTTTTGCGTCCACGTCAAGTCCGATTGTTGGCTCGTCAAGGAACAGAACATCGGGGGAGTGGAGCATTGCCGCTGCAAGGTCGCCCCTCATACGCTGACCGAGAGAAAGCTGACGGACTGGTGTGTCGATAATGCTGCTAATGTTAAGGATATCGTCCATCATTTTCATATTTCGGTTGAATGTTTCATCGTCAACATTGTATATGCGGCGGAGCAGCTCAAAGCTTTCGCCAAGACGAAGGTCCCAGTAAAGCTGGGTGCGCTGTCCGAATACAACGCCAAGCTGTTTTACAACTGATTTTCTGTCCTTTTCGGGAGAAATACCGTTAATGAGTATCTCGCCCGAAGTCGGTGAAAGAATGCCCGACATCATTTTTACAGTCGTGCTTTTTCCTGCGCCGTTCGGACCTATGTAGCCTACTATTTCTCCTTTTTCAATGGAAAAGCTTATGTCGTTTACGGCGGTGACTATCTTTTTTTCAGCCTTGAAAAGTCCTTTAACGGCACCTTTCAGACCTTTTTCTTTTTTTACTGTTTTAAACTGTTTTACAAGATGATTAACTTCTATAACTGGCATATTATGTCCTCCTGTTAGTGTTAATACTAATTCCAAACCAACCTATAGACAAATACTCGGATATAATAATCCAATTCTGCGTCAGACTCCCTTGACAGGCGACAGCCTGCCTGCGGTCGTCTTTCTTGACTTGGATTATTCTATCTGTCGTCTTTGTCTATAGAACGGGTTGGAATTAGTATAAGAAACCGCAAATCAATACGTTTCAGCCGTTTTTCAAAATATCCTCAAAGATGTAAATTCGTACATTTCTCAAAACGGCGAAACGAACGCTGCGCTTTGATCTGCGGTTACATAAATTACGAACCTGCGCTCTCATACTGCGTAAAGCCTGCACGGAATACACGGCAGGAAATCACAAAAAGCAGGATACCTATTGCTAATGTAATGAATGACATACCGTAAGGCATAGTTATCATGGAATCTTTGCCGAGAAACTCCGAAGCAGGATAAAAGCATACCCAGCTTACGGGCAGTACAAATGTAAAGATTATCTGCACAACTCTTGGGTACATTGTGAGAGGATACATATTTGTGCGGTTGAATATCTCCTGCATAAAACCTGAAATGTGCATTGGGCTTTTGCTCCAGAATGTTATCGAGCCTAGCATAAGATATATGCCGCCGCGGATAAAGGTCGCTCCTATAACCGTGCATATCATACATAAGGTGTTATATAACGTCCATTGGAAATTTACCGCAAAACATCCGTAGATGAAAAGGATAATGCCGGGGATAAGGTCGGTTATGCCGAAAATGTTGAGCTCTCCGAGGAGAAACTGGAACAATGTGTTCATTGGCCGCAGGCGAAGTCTGTCAAGCTCGCCGTGAATGATCTGATAGCCCATCCACCATGTCTTTGAGAAGAAAATAACGGACAGACCGTGACTTAAAATAGATACGCCATAGAGAAACGCCAGCTGCTTGTAGTCCCAGCCTGCAAGGTCGTTGAATTCCATTACAACGAAGCGTATCGTTGCAAAGGCTACAAGAAATTGTATCGGATTTGATATCAGCCAGCCGATGAACGCCGCAGGATATTCAAAGCAGGACTGAATGGACAGTCTTGCTGAAAGCAGCGCCACCGACAGATAGTGTCGCATTTTTTTCATCGTATCAACCTCCTTGTACAAGCACACGCTTTTCGATCCGTTTCTGCGCAATAATAACTATGACCGTCAGCACCGCAAGCCAGATAGCCTGAATTCCTAAAGCTTGTAAGCTCTCGCTTATGTTATATTTGCCGATATAAATACCAAGCGGAGTCTGGAACATATACACAAACGGCAGACAGTTAACAACCGTTCTCAACCATGTCGGGAAGAACCATATCGGTATCATTGCGCCCGAGAGCATATTGACAAAGTGGTACTTTACCGAAAAAGCAGGGCCAAGGTCAATAGCAGTGAAAGCTATCATCGCAAACAGCGCAGAAAATGTCCAGTTTATGCCGTAGCCTAAAATGAAGCTTGGGATGAATAACAGAAAATGCTGTGCCGAAGCAGGTACGGGCAGACCAAATATAAACAGCGCAACAATAAAAATCGGAAGCGTGCTGCGGAAAAAGCATATCACAAGATTGCCCATATCCTCCGCAAGGTACATTCCGAATAGGTTTACCGGCTTTATCATGTCCGTTGCTATGCTTCCGGTTTTTACAGCGTCGGATATTCTGTCCTCAACGCCCATGTAGTACATCGAGCCCATTATTGCGGATATAATGGTGTAGGTTATCATTGAATTACCCGAAACGCCGTGAGCGACCTCCGTTCCTCCGTATGCAGCTTTCCAGAAAAATCCTACCGAAAGCATTATAAGTGCCTGCATTATGGTGTAGGTCAGGACTTCCATGCGGTATGCAAGCATCGTCTGCATACGCAGCTTTGCGATATAAAGATACGTTTTCATTAAACTCCCCCTTTAAAAAACAAAAAAGCCGTCGGAAAAGCTCCGACGGCATATCGACAGTATAAACATCGTGCAATATCAGCACGGCATTACTTCGAAAGGACAGGCTTCTCTTTTTTTGTATGAAATTCTTGTCGTATTATTCTTGATAAATGTCATTGTGAAGTCTCCTTTCAAAAAAAATCGTATTTGCATTATAACATAGAAAATATTTCTTGTCAATATAGCATTTTGCATAGAAAATATTAATCTAAATTGTTATAAATGTTAACAACAAGGTTGTTTAAAGATAAAAGAATTTCAACTATGCAAACATATCTTCAAGAATATTCCGTAAAACGCTGATATTGCTACAGCAAATATGTTTCACCGTTCGAGTACCTTGATATTAAGGCTGTCTTCGGGGAGGGGAGAAGTGCCGTTATCCGAATACAGCTCATACGAACTGTTGGGATAGCCTAACAGTTCAAGAGAATTCATTTCTATTTTAGAAGTATTTTCAGCCGAGCTGCCGAATGGTATAGTCTTATTGTTTCTGATAAAGAATACCAGCTCATCAAGGGCAATATCGACATAATGATGACCCTTGGGAAGTATCTCTGTTTCGGCTTTATCAGCGGATTTCATTCTGACCAGCATCATTTCTTCGGGGAGATAAACATATCGTCCCTCTGCATTCTGTTTGTATACGGGAGTTATCATCAGCTCATTGCCGATCAGAAGCTGATCTTCCGTATGCTTTGCCATATTATCATCATTAAAGTCAAATGCAAGAGGTTTGAACATCATTTCATCGTTCAGCGCTGCTTTCAGATATTCGCTGTAAAGAAATGGAATAAGTCTGTAACGAATCTTTATCATTTCGGCAGCGGCATTCACATTGTCAAAACGATAAAGCTCCTGCAAACGTGTTCCGTCTGCGGAATGATTGCGGAAAAGTGGGGTAAACATCGAATACTGAAGCCAGCGAAGCATAAGATCTTCGGTTGTGTCAGCGCCGAATCCGCCTGTGTCCGAACCTATAAAGAGGAAGCCTGCCATGTTCAATGCAGGAAGCTGCTGCATTGACTGGAGTATATGCGACCACCATGATTTATTGTCGCCCTGCCATATTCCGCCGTAGCGATGTGCTCCGATATAGGACGAACGTGAGAAAAACAGAGTGCGCTTTTCGGGGCAGATCTCGCTGAGAGCCTCAAATGCGGAACGGGTCATATTCATACCGTAGAGGTTGTGGATATCGCTGTGCTTTATCATACGGCCGTTCACATTATGATAGAACTTGTCATAGTCGCCCTTGTTTCCGTTGAGTCCTGCGACCATTCCCGTGAACTGGAAATACTCGTTTATGCCCATATTTCCCGAGGTGAGTTCACTTATTTTGCTGCAGGTATCTGCAAGTCTGTCCTCGGTGTAGAAAATAGCAGGCTCGTTCATATCGTTCCAGAAGCCTTCAATTCCAAGCTTTGTAAGAACGGAATATTTCTTGCCGAACCATTTTCTTGCTTCGGGCTGCATAAAGTCGGGGAAATGTACTCGTCCCGGCCATACTGCGCCGACAAAATCGTCGCCGTCAGCGTTTTTGCAGAAGTAATTGTTCTGTACGCCTTCCTCGTAAACGTCATAGCCGTTCTCAATTTTAACGCCTGCGTCAATTATCGGAACAAGCCGTATACCCTGTTCCTTCATATCGGCAGCAAGCTTTTCAAGGTCGGGGAAACGCTCTTTGTCAATAGTAAAATCTTTGTAGCGTTCCATATAGTCAATATCAAGATAAATGCTGTCGATAGGAATTCCTGCTGCTTTATACTGTTCTGCAACGGTGCGAATATCCTGTTCGTTCTTGTAACCCCAGCGGCTCTGACCGTATCCGAATGCCCAGAAAGGCGGAACATAGCTTCTGCCGATAAGCTGTCTGAACTGCTTAACGATATCCTTTTCGTTTTCGCCTGTGATGATATAGACAACAAGGTCATTGGTTTCTGCCTTGATATTCATTACGCTTCTTTTTGTATAGCCGATGTCAAATTCCATTCTGCCTGCATAGTCAAAGAATGCGCCGAAAGTCTGGTTTCCGCTGATTATAATAAAGTTATGGGAGCCGTAAAGAGAACGTGTATCTTCCTGATGATTGGGATTGTCGTAGTTCCAGCTGACATACTGCCAGCCTCTTTTGTTGATGCCGCGAACCTGTTCGCCAAGGCCGTACACGATCTCGTCCTCGGAAAAATTATAGATAAATGTACCCTTATCGTCTGTTTCAAAAAATGGGAGCTTATCCTCTGCGGTTTCGATATTCTTTACAACTGCGTCGGTAGAAATGGGCTCGCCAAAAATATATTTTTTTATCATAACAGCACTTCCCTTCAGAATATTATTGAAATTCCTGTTTGTATATGATATAATACTATAAAACATCATTAAAATCTATTGAAATTCTATCATATACTGATACTATTCTACTTTTGGAGCTGATCCTATGAATAATATGGAATCCAAAGAAAACCGCATACACAGTTCGGATCTCAGACCTTTCAGCTATTATGAATGTGTTATTCCAGATAATTTCAACTGCGTTCCTATGCATTGGCATAACGAATTTGAGCTGAGTTATGTCCGTGAAGGTTCTGCTCGTTTTATCTGCGGTGAGGAAAGATTTATCTCCGCCAAGGGCGATATTATCATCACTCAGCCAAATGTGCTGCACTCGATATATCCTTGTGCCGATGCAAGACAGGTTTATGATACCCTTGTTTTCAGCCGAGAGATATTTGGAAGCACCGATTCGGACAGATATATTAATGAATGTATCCGACCGCTTGTCAGCGGAGATATGAGATTACAGGTTCATATCACACCGAATCATCCTTATTATTCTGAACTGGAAATGACCGTGGAAAATATCTTTTCCTGTGCAAAGGGAGATTCTCCACGGCTGGATATGCTTATGCGCAGCGAGATAATCAGACTTTTCTGGCTGCTTGAAGAGAACGCTGAAACAGTTCCCGATGACAGCGGCGGAGATAACATCATTCGTCCTGCGCTTGAATACATAGCCGAGCATTATAATGAGAGCATTACGGTCGGTCAGCTTGCTGCTGCGGTGCATCTGAGTGAAAGCTATTTTATGAGCCGTTTTCGCAAGCAGGTGGGATTAAGTGCGATAGAGTATATTTCTCATTTCAGGATAGATAAAGCCTGCAAAGCTCTTATCGGCACGAAAAAGGCGGTGCTGGAAATAGCATTCGACTGTGGATTTTTCAATCTGTCCAATTTTAACAGACAGTTCCGAAAGATAACGGGTTGTTCTCCCACTGAATACAGAAACAGAAAGTAATACTAAACAACAATAAAAAACGGAAAAAAATCTGCGCCGAAATCCTATATAAAACTGTTTTCAACAGTTACGAGATTGTCGGCTTGATTTTTTTCATATTTTAAATGGTGTTTAGTATAAAAAGTAAAGCAGCGGAAGTAAAATCCTCTGCTTTTTTCTTTATTTCAGTAAATATCTGACATATTTTTTTGCCAAAACTTATATAAAATCTTTCAAATCGCTGTATTTTTACAAAAACCTTGAATACCTATTGACAAAGTAGGGAAAGTGTGGTATTATACTATTAACCTACTTGGTAGATATGTAATATATGTTATAAAGGAGAGAAATGTTATGTCTGCAATTTATACTTCTGCCGACAAGCTTATCGGAAGAACTCCGCTGCTGGAGTTTTCCCATATCGAAGAGAAATTCGGACTTAAAGCAAAAGTTATTGCAAAGCTTGAATACCTGAATCCTGCAGGTTCCGTAAAGGACAGAATTGCGAAAGCGATGATAGATGACGCTGAGGAAAGAGGTCTGTTAAAGCCCGGTTCGGTCATTATTGAACCGACAAGCGGCAATACCGGCATAGGTCTTGCTTCCGTTGCAACGGCGAGAGGATATCGCATTATAATCGTTATGCCGGAAACGATGACCGCCGAGCGCCGTCACATTATGAAAGCATACGGCGCAGAGCTTGTGCTTACCGAGGGTGCAAAGGGAATGAAGGGGGCTATCGCAAAGGCACAGCAGCTTGCCGAGGAGATACCAAACAGCTTTATACCTTCTCAGTTCACAAACCCTGCAAACCCTGCGGCGCATCGTCAGACCACGGGTCCGGAGATATATGAAGACACGGACGGAAAGGTGGATATTTTCGTTGCAGGCGTCGGCACGGGTGGAACGCTTACAGGTGTAGGCGAATATCTTAAATCGAGGAATCCACGAATTAAGGTCGTTGCGGTAGAACCTGCAACTTCGGCCGTGCTTTCCACAGGTGTTGCAGGACCTCACAAAATACAAGGCATCGGTGCAGGCTTCATTCCCGATGTGCTTAACACTAAGATTTACGATGAGATAGTAACTGTTGGCAATGATGAGGCTTTCAGCACAAGCCGTCTTATTGGCAAAAGTGAGGGTGTGCTTGTCGGAATTTCCGCAGGAGCAGCGGCATGGGCGGCTATTGAGCTTGCAAAACGTCCCGAAAACGAGGGGAAGAATATTGTGGTCATTCTTCCCGACACCGGCGACAGATATCTTTCTGCAGGACTCTTTTCGGAATAATTTCATCTTGATTTCGGCACCTATACTGTGGTATAATATACGGCAAAGAGGTGTTTGAAATGATGATATCAACAAGAGGACGTTATGCTCTGAGAGTAATTATCGACCTTGCCGAGCATAATGACGGAAACTGTATCCCGATGAAGGACGTTGCCGAACGTCAGGGTGTTTCTCTGAAATATTTGGAGAGGGTACTGCCTGTACTTACAAAAAATAAGCTTATTTCAGGCGTTCACGGAAAAGGCGGCGGTTATACGCTGTGCAGAAAGCCCGAAGAATACACCGTGGGAGAGATCCTGCGGCTTACCGAGGGAGAACTTGCGCCCGTAGCCTGCCTTGAAAAGAATGCAAAGCCCTGCGAACGTGTGCAGGAGTGCAGAACGCTTAAAATGTGGAGCGATTTCTACAAACTTACGAATGAATATTTTGACGGAATAACCATAGCCGATCTTATGAAACGCTGAGCAGATGATATTATATTGACTGTTTTCATGGTATGGCTTTATCCGTTTATAAGAGGAAAAACTATGAAAAAACTGCTTTTATGTATTATTGCCTCGGCGCTTGCGCTGACAGCTTGCGGACAGGCTAAGGACAGCGAAAAAATTGAGACCGCTTATGTTTTCACCGATTCTCTCGAACGTGAAGTATCGGTAGCTTCTTATGAAAAGACAGCCGTTGTTTCGGGAAGTCTTGCGGAGATATGGCAGCTTGCCGGAGGAGAACTTTACGGCGTAACAAGCGACGCTTTCAGCGGACATGATCTTGGACTGTCAGACGAAGTTAAGGTTTACGGTGATGTAAAAAATCCGTCTGCCGAAAGCATAATAGCTGACGGAGTTGACTTTGTCATACTTTCAGAAACTATTTCGGGTCACGTCAAGTTGGAAGAAACTTTTGAGAATGCAGGCATAACCGCTGCATATTTCGATGTTGAAAGCTTTGACGATTATCTTTCAATGCTTAAAATATGCACGGATATAACAGGACGTGCTGATCTTTATGAGCAGAACGGAGAAGCTGTAAAAAAAGAAGTTGAAGCAGCAATAAAAAAGTCAGAGGGGAAAACTCAGCCTGATATTCTTCTCCTGCGTTCCTATTCGACAGGCATAAAAGCCAAGGGCAGCGACAACATGACAGGTCAGATGCTTGCCGATCTTGGCTGTGCGAATATTGCCGACAGCGATAGTTCTCTTCTTGAAGAACTCAGCCTTGAATCAATCATACTTGCAGACCCCGATTTTATTTTTATAACCACAATGGGAGAGGACGAAGAAGCGGCTGTGGCACAGTATGAAACCACTCTTGCTTCAAATCCTGCATGGCAGGAGCTTACGGCTGTGAAAAACGGCAGAGTACATATCCTGCCGAAAGATCTATATCATTACAAGCCGAACGCACGTTGGGGAGAGGCTTACGAAAACCTTGAGGAAATCCTCTATGAAAGCGAATAAGACTGCCGCTGTAACGGCGGTATGCTTTGCGGCGCTTATCATTTCGGCTGCTGTTGGGATATGTGCAGGAACGGTGTGGCTTTCTCCTGCAGAGCTTATTTCGGACTTTTTGACGGAAGATCTGTCACGGAATGAGCGTATAGTTCTGTACATAAGACTCCCGAGAGTTGTTGCAGCGGTACTTTCGGGAGCCGCTCTTTCCGTTTCGGGTGCGGTGATACAAGCGGTGCTTGCCAATCCTCTTGCCGCTCCGAACATTATCGGCGTAAACTCGGGAGCAGGTCTTTTCACCGTGCTTTGTGCGGCGATTTTCCCAACGGCTGTGAAGCTTATTCCTGCAGCGGCTTTTCTGGGCGCTCTTGCGGCGGTGATGACGGTTTACGGCATTGCTAAAAAAACAGGCGCTTCACGAATGACGATAGTTCTTGCAGGAATAGGCGTATCAAGCTTGCTTAACGCCGTTACAGACACGGTCACAACACTTTGCCCAGACGCTCTGACGGGTATCTCCGCATTCAAGGCAGGCGGATTTTCCGGCGTTTCGGCAAGCTCTATTTTTCCTGCGTGGATATTTATTGCGGTAGGTATAGCTGCGGCTGTAATGCTTAGTCACGACCTGGATGTGCTTGCACTTGGCGACAGCACGGCAGGAAGTCTTGGAATGAACACGAGTCTGATGAGGTTTGTATTTCTTGCGATATCGGCTTTACTTGCAGGAGCGGCGGTCAGCTTTTCGGGACTTATAGGCTTTGTGGGACTTATCGTTCCGCATATAGCGAGAAAAATAACTGGAACATCGGAGAATTCGGCGGTGATTCCCGTGTGTGCTCTGCTCGGAGGAGCGTTCCTCTGCATTTGCGATACCCTTGCAAGAACTGTATTTTCACCCTACGAACTGCCGACTGGAATAGTGGTATCCTATATCGGAGTGCCGTTCTTTATATGGCTGCTGATACGGAAAAAGGGGGAAAAGCACAGTGCTTGAACTGAAAAATGTGAGCGGTGGCTACGGAAAGCGCACGGTAGTTAAGAGCGTTAGCGCAACATTCCCCGAGGGAGAAATAACTTCCGTCATAGGCGCAAACGGCTGCGGAAAAAGTACCTTGCTGATGCTCTGCGCAGGACTTCTTGAACCAACATCGGGTCAGGTCATTCTTGACGGCGAAGATATGGCGAAGCTGTCACGAAATGCGGCGGCAAAACGCATTTCCTACTTAGGTCAGATAAAAAATTCGGGCAGCATAACGGTGCGTTCGCTTGTTTCACACGGACGTTTCCCTTACCTTGGCTATCCACGGCGATATACAGCCGCAGACATTGAGAAAATAAATGAAGCAATGAAGCTTGCAGGCGTTTCCGATATTGCAGACAGGAACGTGAGCGAGCTTTCGGGAGGTCAGCAGCAGAGGGCACATATAGCTATGACATTGGCGCAGGACACCAAAACCATTCTGCTTGATGAACCGCTTGCATATCTTGATATAAACCGCCAGCTTGAGCTTATGGAGCTTATTGTCAGACTGAAAGAGCTTGGAAAAACGGTGATAACGGTAATGCATGACCTTAATCTTGCACTTATATATTCGGACAAGATAGCTGTAATGGAAAACGGCGTGGTGACGGCGTTTGATACGCCTGATAATATCATAAGCTCGAATGCGATCGAAGCAGCGCTCGGAGTAAAAGCGGAATTTTGTCCTGAAGTTAAGCAGTATTTTTTTAGTATGAAATAGTAAAACGATCAGCTTAAAGATAAAGCAAAAACGGCTTTACACGGCATAAACGTCCGTGCAAAGCCATTTTTATTTTATATACGGAAGCAATGCTTTAAAAGCATTTTCGACTTTTACGCGGTGATTATCGTCCAGTTCGTTCAGCAATTCAGATAAAGACGGTGAACTATCTTGTCTATTCCCGAAAAGAATATAGTCGGTGGAAATTTTCAGCGCCGCTGACAGATTTATGAGTGTTTCAAGGGACATGGCTTTTAACCCACGCTCTATCTCGTAGATATAGTGGGGAGAAACGTTTATCATTTCAGCCAGTTTTTCCTGCGAAAGACTTCGGCATTTGCGTTCTGTTTTTATCCTGCTTCCTATCTCTTTTAAATTCATATCCATACCGCCCCGAGTTAATGGTGTATATACATATTATATAGCTGACAGCTATATTAATACACTATCTTTTAGCTATGATAACTATTGCAATCAGCTATATTTTGTGGTATCATAACAATAGAAAAAGCTTGTTTTTGAGCTTGTATTTATAGAAAGAGGTTATGATATTATGAGAAAAAATATCGCATTGTGTGTTATGCTTGCGGCTGTAATCTCACTTTCCGCCTGCGGTGCAAACGAAGAAACGGCAGAAACCACCTCAAAATCGGCACAGGAACAGACAACGGTTTCCGAAGCTGCCGAAGACAATAAGGCTGACGAAGAGGAAACAACTGCCGAAACAACAGCAGAAACCGAATTCGAAGAGGAGGTTTCTTACAAAATATCTTCATGGAGCGTATTCAGAAACGGTACACTTGTTTTTGAAGGTCCGGGTTCGGACGGAAAGCATCAGTTTTATCTTTACGATATTGCTGAAAAAAAGATGACAAAGGTAAATGAATCCTTGGATCTATACAGCATTAGCGATGCGTTGGGAAATCTGATCGCTGATGGCCTTCAGGTATATAATGCTGTAACGGGCGAAATGCTTTTTGAAAGCGACCTGGATAAATCATTTTTTATTACATCTTTAAATACTGATCCCAATTATGTTTTGCAGCACATATTCTCCGAAGATACTTTATTTGTGGCGAAAACAACAACTGCCTTTTCGGGCAGCAAAAGCGAGTTAGGCTGTATCGGAAAGGACGGAAGCTGGATAATGCC
>JBJEQL010000052.1:0-5149 GCA_051881735.1 Oscillospiraceae bacterium | reverse complement strand
ATGGAGCCGATGTTGTTGTTTTCAAGATAAAGTTCATTGAGATCGCCCATAGAAATGAGCGGCGTAAGGTCGGATATATCGTTGTTCTGCAGATGCAGACCTATCATTTTGTTCATTCCGCTGAGTGCGGAGATGTTTTCGATCTTATTGTCGTTAAGACGGAGAAGTTCAAGCTCTTTGAGATTTGCAAGCGGAGTAATATCGCTGACTTTGTTGCAGGAGATATCCAGCGCACGAAGATGAATAAGGCCGTCAATAGGCGAGATATCGCTGATATTGTTTGAACGCAGATAAAGGCTCTCCAGTCCGACAAGTCCTGCGATAGGCGTTAAGTCCTCAACGTTGTTTTTGAAAAGGGAGAGGTTTTTAAGGTTTGTAAGACCTTTGAGCGGCGACAGATCGGTAATGTTGTTCTGATATATCTGCAGCTCGGTGAGATTTACCATATATTTAAGCTCGGCAATGTCCTCATCGCATAAGTCCATGTTGCTAAGCGTCAGCGTTGTAAGCTCGGTGCTGTATTCCTTGCCCTTTATCATTATCGTGGGCGGAAGATCAGCCATGACCTTTTCCTTTTCGGCAACAGCCTCGCTCACGGCAGGATTATCCTTGCCGAGAAGATAATCGTCCTTGTTTTTTATCTTAATATCGGGAACGGTTTCCGCTTTGAGCGAAGAAACATCATGTTCAAGTGATTCTATCTGCGATAAAAGCTCGGAAACGTCCGGCTGAGGTTCTTCTTCATCATTGCTAAAAAATGGAAGTGAACAAGAGCAGAGCGAAAAAGCCATCGCAAAACAGGTGACGAGAGCGGCTGCTTTCATGCGTTTCATAAAAAAGCGTCCTTTCCGGTTGGATTTTACAATACATTCGTATCAATTATATACCAATTTTGCTGTAAAGTCAAGAGTTGAGTGGAAAATTGGAGATATACAGCCGAAACACTTGAAAAAAAGCAAGAAATATTATACAATAGTATAAAGCCGAGGGAAAAACGAAAAATATGACTTGCAGATATTATCATTCTGCACAAAAAGAGCATAAAAACATCCCCGAAACCGCATAGTTTCTACGAAAATGCGCAAAAATGAAAAAATGAAATGAAAAAAGAGAACCGTAGAGAAAACGAGCAAAACAGAGAGATTTAAAGAGATTGAGGGATATATTTTAAAAATTCGGCAAAATGACAATTGACAAACGTTTTTGCTGCGTGTATAATAAATAACGTTGTGTCCGGCGTGTATCAGAATGTATGTGGAGTTGCCTGCATTGAATGATATCGGCTCGGCAATATCTACTAAAAAATAAAGGAGAATGACTATGTCAACTTATATGCCTAAGGCTAACGAAATCAGCCGTAAGTGGTATGTTATTGATGCAGAGGGCAAAGCTCTCGGTCGTGTAGCAGCTGCTGCAGCATCAATTCTCAGAGGCAAGAATAAGCCTACCTTCGCACCTCACGCAGACTGCGGAGATCACGTTATCATCATCAACTGCTCCAAGGCAGTCCTCACAGGAAAGAAGCTTGAGCAGAAGACCTTTAAGTGGCACACCGGCTGGATCGGCGGACTTAAGGAAACCAAGTACAGCGATATGATGAAGAATAATCCGGAAAAGGCAATGACAATTGCTGTAAACGGAATGCTTCCGAACAACACACTTGGCAGAGCAGCACTCACAAGACTCAGAACCTATGCAGGTGCAGAGCACGAGAACGCAGCTCAGAAGCCTGAAATGATTGAAATATAAGGAGGAAGCCTAAATGTACGAATCTAAACAGCCTTATTTTTACGGCACAGGCAGAAGAAAAAGCTCCGTTGCAAGAGTAAGAGTTTATGCAGGCAGCGGTAACGTAACAATCAACGGAAGAGATATCGATGACTACTTCGGACTTGAAACACTCAAGCTTCTCGTAAGACAGCCCCTTACTCTTACCGAAACAGCAGATAAATTCGACATCGTTTGCACAGTTGCAGGCGGCGGTGTAACAGGTCAGGCCGGCGCAATCCGTCACGGTCTTTCCAGAGCTCTCCTTCAGTATGATGCAGAGCTTCGTCCTGCTCTCAAAAAAGCAGGTTTCCTCACAAGAGACCCAAGAATGAAGGAAAGAAAGAAGTACGGCTTGAAAGCTGCTCGTCGTGCTCCTCAGTTCTCAAAGCGTTGATTGTTGCCCTTACAAATGCCGTAGTTACGTCATTTGGGGCGAATGTATCATCACTTTGGTCAACTTTTCTACAACAAATAAAGACCGTAATAACCGCTATGTTCACGCATAGCGGTTATTTTTGTATTGTCATATCAAAATTAAAGTTAATACTAATTCTAAACCAACCTATAGACAGATACGGCAGCTATAATTTCGTCACTCTGCGTCAAGCTTCCTTGCCGGGTGGCAAGCCCGTCTGCGGTCGCTTTCCAAGGTAAAGCCGTTTACCTTATTGACAAAAATTCTATCTGCCGTCCTTGTCTATAGAACGGTTTAGAATTATAGCAAGACATAAAAATAGGCTGACAAAAGGAGGTTAGGGCAAAGCTTGAAGAGTTAGGAACGAACCTGCAGGCAGGCTTGATGCCTGTCAAGGGTGAGTAACGACACTATTCAAGCTTTGCACCGCCGAACTTGTCAGGATATTTTTGTGGATTGCTATAATATAATGTATGTCAGAATACCAAAATACAAACCTTGCAAACAGCATTTTTCTGTGTTATAATAAAATCAGTTTAGGAGGGTGAGAATATGTACAACGCCGTATATCCGATTTTAGGAAATGAAACCAAGCTGCCGTTTTATCTTTCGGGAATTGGCAGAACTTCTCCGGAATTTCATATAAAACGTGATACCGGACTATGCTCACATCAATTTCTGTTTACTGTAAAAGGCCGAGGCGTACTTATCGTAAATGACAGAAAATACACCCTTGAAAAAAACTCTTTGCTTTATCTTCCGCCCGAGCTTCCGCATGAGTATTATCCTGAAAACGATGATTGGTCTACCTGCTGGATGGTATTCCGAGGTGATATGCTTGCCGGAATTATGAAAAAAATGGGATTTGACCGTGAAATGGTTGCTGTGAATGCCGACCTGACAGCTTTTGAAATGCTGTATAACAGAATATTGGGTCTTGCAGCCGACAATCTTCATAACGGTAAAAAGTGTTCGCTGCTCATTTATGACGCTGTTCTTCTTGCAGGAGAGATTTTTGACGGAAGAAAATCTGACGACAATACCGGAAATATTATCGTTGACAAAGCTGTTGAGTATATAAATGCACATTGCTGTTACGATATTTCTTTGAATGAATTATCCGAACTTTCGAGCGTTTCGCCGCAGTATTTCGGAAGAGTTTTCAAAGAACGTCTTAATATGCGCCCTATGGAATATATTGCTCGCATCAAGATTTCAAAAGCTAAGATAATGCTGCTTGATTCAGATTTGCCTGTTGCCGCGATCTCGGAAAAGCTCGGCTATACCAGTCCCACATATTTCGGTATTGTATTCAGAAAATATGAAGGGATATCTCCGTCAGAGTTCAGGAAAAACAGGGGAACTATAATTTAGTTTCAAAAAGTTAGAGTTGTCACTTATTTAAGATTGACTTAGTTCCTTTTCCGATATATATTTATTGTAGTAGATTTATCGGAAGAGGTGTTTTAATGAGCAAATTAAAAAGACTATCCGCTGTGATGATAAGCGCAGCTATAATGTGCGTAAGCGGAAATACAGTCTATGCAGAAAATGAAACAGGAGTGAACAGCGTGAATATTAAAATTGACGGAAGCAAGGCAAACACAAATGAAAATTTCCTTTACAGAGGTCAGGGAATGATAAGCTGCAACGGCTCATCAAGACTTCTTCTTGACTATAAAGAAAAAAGCCCCGAAAGCTATCAGCAGATACTTGAATATATGTACGGCAGCAGCGGACTGAAATTCACTCATTTTAAGATAGAAATGGGCTCCGATGTGAACACTTCATCGGGCACAGAGCCTACAACAATGAGATACGCGGACGAAAAAGCCGATGTGACAAGGGGAGCAGGCTTTCAGATCGCAGCGGATATAAAAAAGATAAATCCCGATGTTACTCTCGATATGCTCTGGTGGAGCGAACCGCGTTGGGTCACAGACGCAGAGGATGTTTATGCCGCACGATACAAATGGTATAAGGAAACTCTTGATGCTGCATACGAAACCTATGGACTTGTTTTTGATTATGTCAGCGCAAACAGAAACGAACGTGCGGTTGATTTTGACTGGATAATCTATCTTTCCAAAGCGCTCAAAAGCGAAGCCGACTGTCCTTACGATTATTCAAAGATAAAGATAGTCGCAGCTGATGAATGCGGCACATGGAACATCGCTAAAGAAATGACAAACAACGAAGAATTGTGTGATGCTGTTGATGTTATCGGCTCTCATTACACAAGCTATGCCGACACCTTTACAAAGCTTCTTGCCGAGAATAAAGGCAAGGAGATATGGTTCTCCGAGGGAAGCTCTCCGATGACCTATGCACAGTCCGTATATCGTTTTGACGAGGGTAATTCGGGACTTACGGGAATAAACGGCGTTCTTGATATTGCAAATCGAATGATAACTATGGTAAGCGGCGGATATATGACAATGTACGAATATCAGCCTGCAGTTGCCGCATATTATGACGGCGTTACATATTGTCAGAAACAGCTTATCGCCGCAAACACCCCTTGGAACGGTTTTTACACCCTTGACAGCGGATATTATATGAATCTGCATTTCTCGCAGTTTATGGAAAAGGGCTGGAGTTACATTTATGATGCCTGCAACGCTGACGGCAAGGCAGGCGGTGACGGTCATGCCATAGTTGACGCAAAATACAGCTATGTTACAGCCTGCAGCACAGACGGAGATTACAGCACCGTTATCACAAACACAACTGCCGACCCCATTACATACGGATTTGAAGTATCTAATCTTGCAAAGTCAAACAGCGAAGTATATGTTTGGGAAACAAGAGGTCCCGAAAGCGGTCAGTCTTATGATGCGAATTACTTCAAAAAAGTCGATACAATCGTTCCCGAAAACGGCAAATACTCAGTTACGGTTAAGCCATATTCAATTGTGACAGTTTCGACCGTCGATGTTCCCGATATACAGTTCAATGTTCCGT
>JBJEQL010000051.1:0-5190 GCA_051881735.1 Oscillospiraceae bacterium | reverse complement strand
AAGGGCAGTTATTGGCTGAAAATCCTGTAAAACAGGATTTTCAGCGGCACAAATCTTTGATTTGTGCCGTACTACCTGATTAATGTCTGATTTTGCTGCCACTGACGGGCGGCAATGTGCAGACATTAAATAAATACCGATTCTTCATGTATCGTCTTGTTATCAAGAAGATAGGCTTTTTCGCCTGCCGTAACGAACATTCGGTATATAAACACATCAACTTTTTCGCCGACCGAAACGGACGGTTCGTCAAACCCTCGTCTTGCTCCGAGCAGAACACCGTTTACTCTGATCGCAAGCTCTATGCTGCTTCCTCTGAAAGCCACTCTTTCGACAACTCCCTCGGAGCAGGAACTTTTGAAACGCTGTACTTCGGTTTTCTTAGTTACCTTTATGAATTCGGGACGAACTATGGCATTGTCCGCACCCTCTATTTCATCAAAGGTGTGGAAGCTGCTGTAATCCTTAAAAATAGAAGGCTGACCGAAAAACGATGCCGTAAAAGCGGTTTCAGGTTGGCTGTAAACATTCGCAGGAGTGCCTATCTGTTCAATTCGTCCCTTGTTGGTTATGATGATCTCGTCTGCAACTTCGATAGCTTCGTCCTGATCGTGGGTAACGAAAATGCTTGTAACTCCGAGCTTGCTTATCATGTCCTTGAGCCAGCTGCGAAGCTCCTGTCTTACCTTTGCATCGATCGCAGCAAAGGGTTCGTCAAGCAGAAGCAGCTTCGGATTTGGAGCAAGCGCTCTTGCAAACGCAACTCTCTGCCGCTGACCGCCTGAAAGCTGACTGGGATAACGTTTTTCCAGCCCCTCTAATCCGATAAGCTTCACAAGCTCGGAAACTCTTTCTTTTATGAATTCCTTGTCTTTCTTCTGTACTTTAAGTCCGAATGCAATGTTGTCGTAAACCGTCATATAACGAAAAAGCGCATAATTCTGAAATACAAAGCCTATTCCTCTTTCGCTTGCAGGAACATCGTTCACGACCTTGCCGTTTATGATTATCTCACCGCTGTCAGGAGTTTCAAGTCCTGCTATCATTCGGAGAATAGTTGTCTTTCCGCTGCCGCTCGGACCGAGAAGTCCTATCAGCTTTCCCTCTTCAATGCCGAAGCTTACATTGTCGGAGGCTTTGTAGCTGCCGAAATTTTTATTTATGTTTTTCAGTTCAACGTACATTTTCCGACTCTCTCTTTCCTATGTATTCCACAACGCTTCTTGCAATAAGTATCAGCACCGCCATCATCACCAGTATCGAGGATACCGCAAACGCCGGAACATACTTGAATTCGTTGAAAAGTATCTCAACGTGGAGAGGAAGAGTGTTCGTCTTTCCGCGAAGATGTCCCGAAAGAACGGAAACCGCTCCGAATTCACCCATTGCTCTTGCCGCACAAAGCACAACACCGTAGATAAACGCCCATTTGATATGTGGAAAAGTTATCTTTCCGAATATCGTAAAGCCTTTTGCTCCCATAAGCGCCGCTGCTTCTTCCTCATCCGTACCCTGCGATTCAAGCACAGGGATAAGCTCTCTTGAAATAAATGGGAACGTAACAAAAACCGTTGCAAGAATAATTCCGGGTACTGCAAAAACTATCTTTATGTTCAGTTCTTCAAGCAGCGGATATATCGGACTTTGCCGTCCGAATGTGAGAACGAATATCAAACCTGCAATTACGGGAGATACAGTTACAGGAAGGTCAATTAACGTGCAGAGCAGCTTTTTTCCTCTGAATCGGAACTTTGTCACCGCCCATGCCGCAAACAATCCGAACACCGTGTTCACCGCAACTGCACAGAGCGTAGCTTCAACAGTAAGTATTATCGCCTTGACCGTGTATTTGTCCGAAACAGCCTCGGCGTAAACCTGCCAGCCTTGTTTCAGAGCCTCGGTGATAACTGTAATAAGAGGAAGTACAAGCATAAGGAACACAAATATCACGCTTATGCTTATAAGCAGTATCTTTACGGCTTTAGAGCCTTTTGATTCCTTATGCAAGTCAGTTACCCCCTTTGAGAATTTTTGAATTTCTTATCTGAACAAGATTAACAAGAAAAAGTATTATGAATGAAGCGAGAAGCATTACAAGAGCTATCGCCGAAGCGCTGGCATAGTCGTATTCCTGAAGCTCCGACATTATTATCAGCGGTGTTATCTCGGTTTCGTAAGGCTTGTTTCCTGCTATGAATACAACGCTGCCGTATTCGCCAAGGCATCTGCCGAATGCAAGACCAAAGCCTGTGAATATCGCAGGCATTATCTCAGGGAATATGACCTTGCGGAAGATCTTTCTCCTGTCAGCCCCAAGAACAACTGCCGCTTCTTCAAACGCAGGATCAAGCTTTTCAAGCACCGGCTGAACCGCCCTTACAACAAAAGGAATACCGATAAAAACCATTGCAACGGTTATGCCTATTCTTGTGTAAGCTATCTTAATGCCGAACCTGCCGAAAAAGCTTCCGATAAGTCCCGTGTCTGCTGTCAGGGAAGTAAGCGCAATACCCGCAACCGCCGTAGGCAGTGCAAACGGAAGCTCTATCATTCCGTCAAGCAGACGCTTGAACGGAAAATCGTATCTCACAAGCACCCACGCAAGTACAACTCCCATAACTGCGTTGATGAGCGAAGCTATAAAAGCTGTGATAAAGCTTACCTCAAAGCTTGCGAGAACCCTCGGCCTTGTTATGGTGTCTATTATATCCGAAAAGCTCAGATTTGCGGCGAAAACCACCAATGACGCCAACGGAACAAGCACCACAACGCTCAGTACCGATAAGGTAACTCCCATTGAAAGCCCAAACCCGGGGATAACTCTCTTATTTGCTTTTTTCATTTTTCATCATTCCGATTTTTCGTAAATTTCATCGAACACTCCACCGTCGGCAAAGTGCTTTGTCTGTGCCTCGTCCCAGCCGCCGAAATCCTGTATCGTGATAAGATTTATATCAAGGTTGAAAACGCCTGCGTATTCTTTGAGTATTTCTTGATTGTACGGTCTGTAATAGTTGTCGCCTGCAATGCGCTGTGCTTCATCGGAATAGAGATACTGTAAATATTCTGTTGCCGCTTCTCTTGTTCCTCTGTCGTCAACGACCTTGTCAACGATCGCAACGGAAGGCTGTGCAAGAATGCTTACGCTCGGTGTGATTATCTCATAATCATCGGGATAGTCCTGAATGGAAAGGTAAGCTTCATTCTCCCACGCAAGAAGAACATCGCCCTGACCGTTTTCAACGAATGTTGTTGTAGCACCTCTCGCACCCGAGTCAAGAACAAGCACGTTCTGATAAAGTTTCTTGATAAAGTCCTTTATCTGTGCCTCATCACCGCCGTAAAGCTTGTCTGCATAAGCCCACGCTGCAAGGTAGTTCCACCTTGCGCCGCCCGAAGTCTTAGGGTTAGGAGTGATAACGCCCACACCGTCATTTACAAGATCGTCCCAGTCCTGAATGTTCTTCGGATTGCCCTTTCTTACAAGGAAAACAATTGTCGAGGTGTAAGGCGAGCTGTCGTTTTCAAATTCGCTTACCCAGCCGTCCTCGATAAGTCCTGCGTCACGGACAGCGTTTACATCATATTCAAGCGCAAGAGTAACAACATCTGCTTCAAGTCCGTTTGCAACTTCAAGAGCCTGTTTTCCCGAACCGCCGTGCGATTGGGTTATCTCTACATCCTGACCTGTCTTTTCCTTCCAATGCTCTGCAAAGATCTTGTTATATGCTTCGTAAAGCTCTCTTGTCGGATCGTAGGAAACGTTTGTCAGGGTAATGCTTTCAGCAGAACTGCCTGCGTCTTTTTCTTCCGAAGCGCAGCCGGTAAGTCCGGTTATGCTTGTAAGCAGGAGTGCGGCTGCGACTGATATTTTCACAAAATTGTTTTTCATAGTTAATCTTCCTTTCATGTTCCGAAAAATCAAAATTTTTCGGAAATAAACTTCGTATGATGTTTGCTTTAATTATTCGTCAGAAGCTATTTAACATCGGCCGAAGCGGAAGTTCGCTCGTAAGAGCGTTTCAAACAGTTTTTTCATATTCTTTTCCTCAATTCTTACTAACCTACTTGGTAGGTTAGGTTTAGTATAGCATTATTTACCTACTTTGTCAATAGGAATTTGGTATTTTGTTTAAGATAGTTATGTTTGTACAAAGTATTTTGCTAAAATTTAGAGAATTATGTAAAATTTCCCGAAGAAAAAATTCTGTGCAAAACATTGTTTTTTCACAAGAATGTATATTTTTTGCTTGATTTGCACAAAAAAACAGCTCACATCGAAGGAACTGTTTTTCGTTTCGATGTGAGCTGTGGTTTATATTTTTTTGATATCTTATTTTTCAAAGGGATCGTAGTAGTTCATAGGGTCTGAAATATCGGCAAGATAGTAATATTCGTTTCCGTCCTCGGAGTCTTTTACACGGACAAGAATAGTACCTGTAACCTCGTCAAAACCGTAAAAACTATAATTATCACGGTCATAAGTGTCTGTTTTAAACTCTCCCGATTTAACATTAAAAAGATTATATTCTTCGCTATTGAATAACAAAATGTAATCATCGCTGCAATAATAATCCGGCTTGCCTTCCATAGGTTCAAAAGCAGGTTCTCCGCTTTGGTCAAACACTCCGGTATAATAGGTTCCGTTGTTAGCAAGATAAGCCAAAATATAATTATCGTAAACCATGTGTCCATTCGGGGCATCATAATGACTATCGGCATATTGTGTAAGATCAAACTTAATAATGGTGTCAGTTGCAGTATCCAAAACTGAGATCTCACCGGGTGCATACGGGTCTGATACAATGAAATTTCCATTTGGAATGAGTTTAGTATAATAATCAAAAGCTTTTCCGTTGAGAATGCTCTCGGCAATACAGTCGTTTTTCAGATCATATTTTACAATTTCCGGCTGATCCAGATTCAGCATATAGCAGTAATCCGAACCTTCGGGATGAGTGACAAATTTGAAGCCCTCTTTGAACTTATCTTCACATACCCTTTTGTCGTTCTTTACATCATAAATACAGTAGGAGTAACCGCGATCGTTAGAGTAGCTTACCTTAATATAATCGGAATCAATAGCGCTTAAGAAACATTTTTTTCCGTTAAAAAGCTGAGTTCCTGCCGTCATTGGCATTATCCAGCTTCCGTCCTTTCCGATACAGCCTAACTCGCTTTTGCTGCCCG
>JBJEQL010000050.1:0-5193 GCA_051881735.1 Oscillospiraceae bacterium | reverse complement strand
GCGATAGGATCTATCCATTCACCGTTCTTTTTGAGAGCAAAATGAAGATGCGGTTCTTCCTCGATCTCACCCTCGGCGGTGCTGCCGATGCTGCCGATGATAGTTCCTGCGGAAACTGTCTGTCCCTCTGTTACAGCAACATCATCCGAAAGGTTGGAGTAGAATCCGATAAGTCCGTTTCCGTGGTCAACTTCAACCGTAACTCCGAGCATCGGGTCATTGTAAACCTGTGTGACTGAGCCTGAGGTCATGCTCTTGACTTTTTCGCCTGTTTTAGCGGAGATGTCAACGCCGTCATGCGTTTTCCATACATTCAGCGTTTTCGATTTTACAAGCTCGCCGTTTGAAAATTCGCATAAGATATCGCCGTTGACAGGACGGACGTAAACTGTGTAAGCGTCTTTCTTCTCTTCGGTTTCAGTCGTTTCAGGCTGCGAAGCTTCGGTCTGCGGTGCAGTAGTTTCTTCTAACTTCTTGTCCGTTTTCTTGACCTGCTGCTGTTCAGCGTTCGCTTGCTCGGCGTTGTCGGCTTCTGTGACAGCATTCTGCTTGTTTGCATTTATAAGATCCTCGTTAAGCTTGTCCGCAGCCTTTGAATAGGAGTAAAGTCCGATACCGCCGACTGCCAGAATGCAAACGCATATTGCCGTGATAAAACCTTTTCCGCCAAGATTTTCCTTGCTGAAAAATTTTTTCATTAAATATGTCCACCTTTCGTTAAATTGAGGCGTTCTGCCTTCTTCATCAGTAAAATGCCGATATATGATCAGCGTTTTCATAGCATAGTTTTGACAGCTTTGCTAATTTTATACTTGATTTTATAAAAAATATGGGAGAAAAAATATGAGTGATATTGTAAAAGAAATTCAAAAGGAATTATTTTCGCTTGCAGATGAAAAATATCGTGATTTCAGCGCTTCGCTTATACCTACGATAGATAAAAACAAATTTATCGGCGTCCGCACACCCGAGCTTCGTAAGCTTGCGAAAACCCTCGCAAAGAACGAAAACATCGGAGAATTTCTTTCCGCACTTCCGCATGAATATCAGGAAGAGAACGCTCTGCACGGTTATATTATTTCGCTTGAAAAGGATTTTGATACAGCCGTTTCTGAAATGGAACGCTTTCTGCCGTTTATAGATAACTGGTCGGTCTGCGATACGACCGCACCGAAAGTGTTTGAAAAGAATAAACCTGCGCTTATGCCGTATATAAAAAAGTGGATAGCTTCGGGTGAAACATATACCGTGCGTTACGGTATCGGAATGCTGATGAGGTTGTTCCTCGATGGCGATTTTGCTCCCGAACAAATGGAGCTTGTCATTGCGGTCAAGTCAGAGGAATATTATGTTAAAATGATGCAGGCGTGGTATTTCGCAACGGCGCTCGCAAAGCAGTATGATTCTGCGTTTGAGGTCATAAAGGAAAATCAACTTGAAAAATGGACGCATAACAAGACCATTCAGAAGGCGGTTGAAAGTTATAGGATAACGGATGAGCAGAAAGCTTTGCTTAGGGAATACCGGATAAAATGACCACGATATATCACGAGTGAATTATTTGAATATATTGTAGTGGACGGGTTTCCCGTTCCGATGTTGTCAATAACCTTATTAAACGGGACGGGCGACCCGTCCCATACGTTAGAATATCGCATAAAATAACAATATTTTATTGACTTTTCGCAAGTTTCTGCTATAATTATTTATAGTCTATTAAAATGAAACGGGAGTAAAAACTATGTTTGATATTGATTTTTCAAAGCTTAATTTCGGTGTTGACGGCGACAGCATCACACAGGGCGACCAGTGGTCTTACCACGTTTTCAAGAACCTCGGCTTTGCTTCACATCATAATGTTGCTGTCGGCAGCGCAGTTTGGTATAAAAGAGTGCTGTCCTGCGAAAAGGGAAGTGTCGAAACTCAGGACTTCAATGCACCCGATTTTGCAGGAATAAGCGACGGCTGGGAGCCGACAGACGACCTCAACGAGCTGCAGAAACGTGCAAACAACTGCGCAGTTGTACATATCCAGCGTTTTATCGCAGAGGTAAAGAGCGGAAATTACCCCGTTCCCGATGTTTTTGCTTTTGCAATGGGAACGAACGACCTGTTGGACGACCTTGGCAACCCCGACAAGGCACTTCTCGGAAAATCACTTGAAAACAATGAAAATATAGACCTTTTCACCGAATCGGGAGCAATGCGCTGGTGCTTGCAGACGATAATGGAAGAATATCCGCAGGCGAGAGTTTTCGTGCTTACACCTATCCAGACCGCAACTCCCGAGCATAACGCAAAAATTGAAAAGCAGATAGAAATTATGCGCAAGATCGCAGGAGCAATGGGTGCACAGATCATCGACTGCTTTCATAACTGCGGTATATGCGAGAAATTCGAGGTCATCGGCGGCACGGGTAAGTATCTCAGAGATGGACTTCACCCCGATGTTCCCGGACAGACTCTCGAAGGTGCGTATGCTTCAAAAGAGATACGCAATAACCTTTTTTAACGTTCCCCAAAAGCCGCAAAATACTCTGTGCGGCTTTTCATTTTGTCTGTAAAAGGAGCAATTTTTATGAGCAGCTTAAAATGGGTGTGTGCATGGGGCAATGCTATTTCGATCGCCGAGCGCCGTCCCGAAAATTATGCAAAGGATCTGACCCTGCGCTATCCCGTCAGCATACCATTTGCAGGGAATAAGATACGCCTGCATTTTGATAACTTTTGTTCAAGCGAAGATGTTATACTCAACCGTGTGTGCGTTGCACTCGGTGCAGGCGGAAGCCTTATCCACCCCGAAACTTCGACACCCGTTACATTCGGCGGCAGACCCGATGTTATTCTCCACGCAGGAGAAGATCTGTACAGCGATGAGATAGATTTTACAGTCGGCGCAGGTGATGATATCGCAATTTCATTCTATCTGAAAGGGTTTACTGAAATGCGTTCGGGTGTTGTTATTACAGGTCCGCTTTCAAGAGCATTTTTTGCGATAGGCGACTGCACCGAGGAAAAAGAACTTCCCGAGGATACCTCGAAAACCACCAACACATATTATTTCCTTTCGGGCGTTGACGTCCTCACAAGCGATGAAAACAAGGCGCTTATCTGCTTCGGTGACTCTATCACCGCACAAAGCTGGCCCGACTACCTTCTTATCCGTACAGCGGCACTCGGACTTACACATCGTTCGGTAATTCGCCGTGCTGCAAGCGGAACAAGAATTCTTCGCCAGTACGACAATATAACCTACGACTCCTACGGCTTGAAAGGCTCGGTGCGTTTTCCTCGTGAGATAAAGGTCGCAGGCGCAGACGGTGTGCTTATCCAGCACGGTATCAATGACATTATCCACCCTGTCGGTGTTATGGAGAACAAGTTCCGTCCGTGGAGTGACCTTCCGACAGCGGACGACCTTATCGAGGGCATGAGGGGATATATCAAAACAGCCCGTGAGCAGAATTTGAAGGTCTATGCAGGAACACTTCTGCCGTTCTACGGCTGGAGGACTTATGCGGATTTCCGTGACAAGCTTCGCTGCGAGTTCAACGACTGGATAAGAACGACAGACGAGATCGACGGCTGCGTTGACTTTGATTTGGCTCTGCGTGATGCCGAGAATCCTGCCGCTTTTGCACCGGGATTCGACAGCGGAGATCATCTCCACCCGAGCGCAAAGGCTTATGAAAAAATGGCGGAAGTTGTTCCCGAAGAGCTTTTGAGATAAGTTTGAGTAAGTGAAACTGCTCGATAAATCGGAATTTGTATCAAAGTGGAATTAGGAAAGTGGAAAGTGGAATTTATGGTGTCGGATCGCGCCGACTAATATTTATACTTGCTTCCGCAGGAAGCACATAATTCCACTTTCAACTTTTCACATTCCACATTCAAAAGACAACTTCCGATTTATCAAGCAGATAAACTAAATAGCAAACCTGTTTTGTAGGACAAAATATAAATGAGTGGAACCCCGGATTTGGAAGGTGTATTTATGGCAGAATTATCCAAGCTTCCTAATATAGGAAAAATGGTAGAAGAACAGCTTAATCAAGTTGGTATTACAACGGCTGCAGAATTAACGGAAATAGGTGCAAAAGCAGCATGGCTGAAAATACAGGAAATTGACGAATCGGCTTGTATTCATCGATTGATGGCACTTGAAGGTGCGATTCAAGGAGTGAAAAAAACGATGCTTTCGGATGAAGTGAAAGCTGACCTTAAAAAATTTTATCAGGAACATAAGAAATAGCCGACCTCGAAGGAAATCTTATTGAGATCGGTTCATGGAACAAACCGTACGAAACAAAGGATAATTGAGCAATTCAGCAGATGAACTATCATTGTAAAACAATATGTTTCTAAACAAAAAACCTGTTTCCAAAGGCAATAGCCTAAAGAAACAGGTATTTTTTATGTGTGAATGATTTAAATTAAAAAAACTCCACAATCCACTCTCCAAACTCCACACTAATCAAAGCATTTCCTTACGGAGTTCTGCGCCGCTCTTGGGGGAGAGATATGCAGGAGCAATGTCAAATACTGTTCTTGCGCCTGTCTGACCCTCTCTGGAAAGACGTACAGCAGCTCTTGCATAAGCAACGAGAATGCTTGATGTGAATTCAGGGTTTGAGCCAAGCTTGAGCGAATACTCGATAACGTGAGAGATTTCCTTGTTTTCGCCTGTCTTGCCGCTGCGGATAACGAAACCGCCGTGTGGAAGACCGCTGTGGTCACGCTTCATCTCTTCTGCGGAGATGAAATGAACGGTCGTGTCATAGTCTGCAAAGTAGTTAGGCATTTCCTTTATGGTCTTTTCGATAAGAGCCTTGTCAGCGCCGTCTTTTGCAACAACGAAGCATTCTCTTGTGTGCTTCTGGCGAGTTGTAAGCTCAGGATTTGAGCCGCTTCTTACAGCTTCAACTGCGGATTCAACAGGAATTGTATACTGACGAGCGTCTGCAACGCCTTCAATGCGGCGGATAGCGTCGGAGTGACCCTGGCTTACGCCCTTGCCCCAGAATGTGTAGTTCTCACCCTCGGGGAGAATTGAGCTTGCATAAAGTCTGTTTACAGAGAACATACCCGGATCCCAGCCAACGGAAATAATGCTGACATTTCCACCCTTCTTTGCAGCTGCGTCAACAGCGTCAAAGTATTCGGGGATCTTTGCGTGAGTGTCAAAGCTGTCGA
>JBJEQL010000049.1:0-5215 GCA_051881735.1 Oscillospiraceae bacterium | reverse complement strand
CTTGCCGGGCGACAGCCCGCCTGCGGTCGCTTTCCTAGATTGGCAGTGTTCTATCTGCCGCCTTTGTCTACATAACGATTAAAGATTAGTATAAGTGACATATCTTGGTGGGAAAACACCAATTATTCAATATATACCTAACCATTGGTTAATGTTTTTTTTTAAAGATCTACTGTACAATATTGTATAGTGGATTTTTTTTGCTTTTATGGGATTGAAAAACGTGAAACGAACACAAAATTGGGGCAATAGGATTTCGGAAATTTTCTGATTCTGGTGTAAATTGATTCTTTTGGCATTATATGTTAAATTTTGTTTGGTGTGTGTGCTAAAATAGCAGAGTGGATAAGTGAAAAACATTTTGATGAGCATATTACCGAGTAATAATGAAGCAGTGGGAGATGTTGAAATATGAACAGCCGTAATCTTTCCTTCGGAAAAAGATTTCTTATAATGGTAATATGTATCGCGCTCAATTTTGGCGGAAAATTCCTTGCCGAGTCACTTGTGCTGCCGTTGTGGCTGGATACGATAGGCACTTTTGCCGCCGCTTACTTTTTCGGTATAGGCGGAGCTGTTATTGCAGGGGTGTGCAACAATCTGATTTACGGTATATTTAAAATTGAGGCGCTGCCCTATATGCTGTCAAGTTCGGCAATAGGCATTTTCCTTGCGTTGTGTATGAAAAAGCGAAAATTTGAAAGCTTCACAAAGGCTATGCTTGTGGGCTTCTGGACAGGTGTTATATCCGTTATTGTTTCCGTTCCCGTAAACATGATATTTTCCGAGGGAAAAAGTGGAAATGAGTGGGGAGACATTTTTTTCAGTATGCTTGAGTGGTACGGTACGCCACGGGTAATATGCTCGATAGGCGACGAGCTTATTGTGGACATAATTGATAAAATGGTCACAGCTGCCGTTGCTTATGCGGCAATAAAAAATATGGTCAAGATCACCTGCGGTAAAAAAATGCGTGCTTCAAAGGTATCCGCCACAGTGTTGGCGCTGGCAATTGCAGGCGGAACGCTTTTCATTTGTCCCTTTGATGTTTCGGCAGAAAGCAACAGCGATAAATACATCAGCACCGTATACAACAACAAAAACGGGCTTTGCTCCTCGGAAGCAAACGAGATCGCCCAGACGGAGGACGGCTACATCTGGATAGGCGGATACGCAGGTCTAACTCGCTTTAACGGCAAAAGCTTTGAGTTCATAACAGAAGGCGGTATAACAAGTGTTACAGCGTTGTTCACCGACAGCAGGGGACGCTTGTGGATCGGCACTAACGACAGCGGCGTGGCGCTTTACGAAAACGGAATCTTTTCGTTTTACAACATAAAAAGCGGTCTTGCCGCAAACTCGGTTCGCTGCTTTGCAGAAGCCGAGGACGGAACGGTTTATATCGGCACGACCGACCGTATCTGCAAGGTACTTTCAGACAACAGCGTAAGCGTCATTGACGCAGACGTTACATACATCATCTCAATGGTTTATTATGGCGGCAAGCTGGTGTGCGTTAACAATTCGGGCAAGCTTTTTGTTATCGAAAACGACAGCGTTGTTACCGAGTACTCTGCGGAGACCGAGGGTGCATATTATACCTGCGTGGGAGCGGTATCCGACGGGATCATGGCAGGAACTTCCTCATCATACATAGAAAAGCTCAGCGTTTCGCAAAGCGGTGTGACAATTACCGAAAAAAGAATTTTGGAGGCCCTTTCCGGCGTTCAATGCATGAAAATCGACAGCCGGAGCAGGCTGTGGCTTTGCTGCGGCAACGGTATCGGCTATCTGAACAACGGCACTGTGAAGGAGCTTTTCTACGATGGATTTGACAGCGGCATAGAAAACGTGTTGGAGGATTATCAGGGCAATATCTGGTTTGCTTCCTCCCGATACGGTATAATGAAGCTTTCGGATAATACCTTCGGTGATCTTTTCGAGGAATCGGGTGCAGCAAGTACAGTTACAAACTCTGTCTGCCTTTATAACGGAGATTTTTACTGCGGAACAGACAGCGGCCTTGTGATAATCGATAAAAAAAGCAGGGTGACAAAATCAAACGCCCTTACGGAAATGCTTGAGGGCGCAAGAATTCGCTGCGTCAAAGCGGATTCTCAAAACCGCTTGTGGATATGCACGTACAGCGATTACGGGCTTGTGAGGTATGAAGCTGACGGAACGATAAAGACATTTACCGAAAAAGAAAACGGGACGACCTCCGACAGATTCAGATGCATTATCGAGCTTCCTGACGGAACGGTCGCAGCAGGCACGAACAGCGGTCTGAACTTTATCAAGGACGATACGGTCACGGGAACGATAAGACAGGCTGACGGTCTTGAAAATGCGCAGATACTCAGCCTTGCCCTGGACAGCGACGGCAATCTCTACGCAGGAAGCGACGGCGCAGGAATATACATTATCAGGGACGGCAGTATCATCGGTCATATCGGCGAGGCGGAGGGTATGCCCTCACAGATCGTTATGAAAATGACCCCTTACGACGGCGGATTTTTCCTTGTTATGAGCAATTCCCTCGGCTATATGAAAGACGGCACAGTAACTTCGCTGAAAAAGTTTCCTTACTACAACAACTATGACGCAGTCGTAATGGACGAAAAGCTTTGTGTGATCTCAAGCGCAGGAATTTACGTTACCGATATCGAAGAGCTTTTGAGCGGAAACGATATAAGCTACAAGCTGTATAATTACTACGACGGTCTTTCCGACGGTCTTGTAGCAAACTCGTGGAATTACCTCGACGAAGACGGAATGTTATATTTCGGCACTAACCGCGGCGTAAATTATTTCAAGCCCGATTACCAAAAACGTAATGAAGCCGAATATAAATTCGGACTTTCGGAGGTAAGCTGCGATAAAAACAAGGCGGAAATAAATGATGATGTTATTGTTATTCCTGCGGATACCAAGCTTATTACTCTTGAAGCTTCCGTGAGAAACTACCTTGCGTCAAATGTCAAGCTCAGATTTTTTATCAAGGAGCTTAACGACAATCCTCCCGTTATTACTCACAGGGAGCTTGAAACAATTCAGATCTCCAATCTTGAACACGGCACATACACCGTCTGCATACAGATAATGAGCGATGACGAATCTGCTGTTTTGCAGGAAAAATGCTATTCACTTGTAAAGGAAGCTCATGCTTGGGAAAACGGCTGGTATAGGTCATATCTTATTATAGCAATAGTTTGGATAGGCTCTGCAATAGTGTGGGTCATCGTTACAACAAGCATGATGATAAAGCACGAAAACGAGATAGCCCTTCTTAAATATCAGGCAAAAAGCGAGTTCCTTGCAAATATGTCCCATGAGTTCAGAACACCTGTAAATACTATTCTCGGTATGAACGAGATAATTTTGCAGGATAACCCGGGGGACAGGATAACGGAATGCTCCGAAAATATAAAGACAGCAAGCAACAGCCTTTTGACGCTGATAAACGATGTACTGGATTTTTCCGCAATAGAGTCGGGCAAGCTGGAGCTTGTCAGCGAGAGCTATGACCTTGACAGACTTTTGAATGAGGAGATAGCTGCCCTTAATTATGCGGCAGGCAAAAAGGGCATCGAGACGGTTCTCGTTGTCGACGACAATCTTCCGGCACAGCTGGAGGGCGATCCCCACAGAGTAAAGCAGATAATTGACAATCTCATATCCAACGCAGTAAAGTTTACGGATAACGGGCAGATAACATTTTTTGCCGGCGGCGAAATGGACTTCGGCAGTGATTTTAGCCTTATCATAACCCTTTCCGATACAGGCTCGGGCATATCTGAGGAGGATAAGGAAAAGCTTTTCGACAGCTTTGACAGACTCAGACACAACAAGAACCGCACCGTTGGAGGTACGGGTCTTGGACTATCGATCACAAAGGCTCTGGTGGAAATGATGAACGGTACGATTTCGGTAAAGAGCGTTGTAGGCTCGGGGTCTGTATTTACGGTAAAGCTTCCCCAGAAGATATCCGGAAACAGCATTATAGAATCGTTCAGCTGTGACTCCTGCATTAAGCACGATACGGCGGCAAGGTGCTTTACAATTCCCGATGCGCGTATCCTTGCGGTGGACGACAACCGCATGAATTTAAGCGTTCTCGGCGGTCTGCTGAAAAGATACGGCATTGCTCCCGATATTGCAACTGGCGGTAATGAATGTATGGAGCTTTGCAGAAAAAACAAGTACGACCTTATTATTATGGACCATATGATGCCTTCGCCCGACGGTATAGAAACAATGCACGCGATACGAGGCGATGAGGATAATCCCAACAGGGAAAGCTCAATAGTGGTGCTTACGGCAAATGCGGTGGCAGGAGCAAAGCAGAGATACATTGACGAGGGCTTTGACGATTATCTCAGCAAGCCTGTGGATATAGCTGCTTTGGAGTGGGTATTGCTTACATATATTCCCGAAAGCATGGTTTGCGAGGGCGAGCCTGTTCCTAACGCTCCTGCGAACAAAGAGCCTGCCTTGAATGAAGCTGCCCCCAAGGAGTGTGATCCGTACATCGACCGCAGGGTGGGAATGAAGTACTGCGGAAATGATGAGGGACTTTACGGCGAGATAGTTGAAAGCTACTGCGAAGAAGGAAAAAAATACCGCAGACAGCTCAAGGAATACTTTGACAAGGCGGACTGGAAGAATTATGCGGTAATCGCACACGCTTTGAAAAGCACATCCCTCAACATAGGCGCCCATGGGCTTTCCGAGCTTGCAAAGGCACATGAATTTGCTGCAAAGGCGGAAGACGCGGAAACTGTTGCGGAGTCCTTCGACAGGTTTACAGAGCTGCTTGATACGGTTCTTGACGTTGCGGAGAAGATGATACACCGTGAAGAAAGGACGGTGCTTGAGGAAGTAACCGCAGAAGAATATACCGCAATGTTGGGCAAGCTCCTTGAAAATGTGAACAACTACGAAATGACGGAAGCAATTGACTGCATAGAGAAGATGAGAGGCTGCACCACTGCCGACGGACTTTTCGAACGGGCAGGAGAAATGCTCTCAAAGGTGCAGCAGCTTGTTGACGATTTTGATTACATCACAGCGGCAGAGCTTATTGAAAGCTTTGTTTCAGAAAACCTCAAATAATTCCTTGCGTACAGCATCGAGAAAGGAGGACATTTTCCTTAATACTAAGAGGAAAATGGTCATAAAATGAAAAAAACTGTTTTAGTTGTGGATGACGACA
>JBJEQL010000048.1:0-5245 GCA_051881735.1 Oscillospiraceae bacterium | reverse complement strand
GCCGCAGGAAGCGGAAAGACCTCCGTTTTGGTCGAAAGGCTGCTGCGTATCTTATCGGACAATGAAAATAAAGTCCCTGCCGACAGGATAGTCGTTGTAACGTTCACGAATGACGCCGCTGCGCAGATGAAGCAGCGCCTTTCCGATGCAATAGCAAAACAGCTTGAATCCGAGCCTGACAACGAGTGGCTTTTCAGTCAGCAGGCGCTTATTCCGTCCGCAAAGATCTCAACTATACATTCATTTTGCTTCGATCTTATAAGGGAAAACGTTCAGTCGCTTTCCGTTTCCGCAGGTTTCAGGATAATTGACGATTCAGAGGAAAAGCTTATCACCGCAAAGGCGATAGAAAACGTCTTTGAACGTCTTTACGGTGAGCAGCCCGAGCTTATGGCAAAGCTTTCCGATTTCACCTGTTCGGGGGCAAGGGGAGATTCAGAGCTTGAAAAGACCGTGCTTTCGGTATATAAATTTATAATGTCGCTGCCGTTCCCGACCGACTTTCTTGACAGCGCAAAAAGGCGTTATGAACAGCCTTTTGACGAGAAAAATGACCCTCTTGCAAAGGCATACACGGAGTATGTTTCGGGACAGCTGAAAAGTGCGGCAGCACTTGCATATTATGCTGCCGAAATAGTTCCCGATGACGGAAAGTCCAAGGCGATACAGATAATTACAGGCGAAGCGCATACGCTTGAAACGCTTTCCGAACGTGTTCTCGATACTGCCCTGACGTGGGACGAAAGAATGCCGCCGATGATAAAGTTCGAAACCTGCCGTTATCCGAAAGTGGAAAAGGGTTCGCCCGAAGAGGGTGAGATAAATACGGTCAAAGACTTCCGTGACAGGTATAAAAAAATAGCGAAGGATATTT
Organism: Oscillospiraceae bacterium; assembly: GCA_051881735.1. GTDB lineage: Bacteria > Bacillota > Clostridia > Oscillospirales > Ruminococcaceae > UMGS363. The sequence continues at coordinate 4,371 of JBJEQL010000048.1, read as the reverse complement.
CGGAGAACGTTTTTGCGGCGGACAGTATCAACGATGATTACAAGGTGAATGCAGAGGTCATTGACGGTATCTCCGTTATTGTAAAGGAGCTTATAAAAGAGATAGAAAGCATCAAAGCTGAGAAGAATGCGCTCGGATTTTCCGATGCGGAGCAGCTTGCGGTTCGGCTTTTATGCCGTAAGGACGGAAGCGGAAGAGTGACCCAAACGCCGCTTGCCCGTGAGCTTTCCGAATATTATAAGCTTATAATGATAGATGAATTTCAGGACGCAAACAACACGCAGAACACGATATTCCGCATGATCTCGCACAACGGCACGGCGGAAAGGGGCGGAGATAACCTTTTTGTCGTAGGTGATGTAAAGCAGTCCATCTATCGTTTCCGACTTGCAAATCCGGGAAATTTCCTTGAAGTTCTCGATTCTTCCGAGCCGTATGTCAAAGACTTCAAGGGAAAGAATGCGGCTGTACTTCTCAACCGCAATTTCCGAAGCAGTCCCGATGTTGTGGATTTTGTCAATGATGTGTTTGAGAATATCATGAGCCGTGAAAACGGCGGCATTGATTATACCGAAACGGAACGGCTTGAATACGGTGCAAACTATCCCGAAGCGGATAGGACGACCGAGATAATTTTCTCGCCTGACAGCGGCACTAATGTGACCGATGATGAAGAAAACGGCGGCGAAAGCGTTTCGGCGGTGCAGGCGGAGGCTCGTGCTGCTGCGGCAAAGATAAAATCAATGCTCGGCGTTGAAAAGGTATTTGACCAGGGTGCTCTGCGCCCCTGCGAACCCCGTGATTTCTGCATACTGCTGCGTGACAGGGCGAGAGGTCAGCTTTACGCCGATGAACTTGCCGCAATGGGCATAAAGGCGGTATGCGAGGAAACGGTCAGCTATCTCCAATCCCGTGAGATCGCGGTGCTTGTAAATCTGCTTAAGGTGATAGACAATCCTATGCAGGATATACCGCTCGTTTCGGTGCTTATGTCGCCGATGTTCATGCTGGACGCAGATGAAACAGCGGAGCTGCGCCTGCTTTCGGAGAAGCGTGACGAAAAGCTGTACAAAACAGTCCTCAAAGCTGTTGAAGAGGGCAGCGGATATTCCGCAAAGGGAAAGCTTTGCAGATTCTGCGATATCTTTAAAAAGCTTCGTATATGTGCGGCATCACAGAGTCTTGAAAAGCTTATCGTCAGCGTTTACGACAGTACGGATTTTCTCTCTTCGATGAGCGTTTATTCGGACGGCGAGCAGAAAAAAGCGAACCTGCGCCTTTTGCTTGAATATGCAAAGTCATACGAGCAGAATTCATCGGGCGGACTTTCGGGATTTATACGCTATCTGAACGATGTTTCGGAAAACGGCGGAGATTTTGTCCGTGCTTCGGTCGTTTCGCCTGCCGACAATGCCGTTTCGGTCAAGACTATACATAAATCAAAGGGACTTGAATATCCGTTTGTATTCCTCTGCGGAACTTCACGGCGGTTCAATCTTATCGACTGCCGCAGCCGTATGCAGATAAATCTTGAACTCGGCATAGGCTTTAAGATACAGAACCTTGAAAGCGGTCAGCTTTACGACTCGTTCCCGAGATTTGCGATATCCTGCGTAAACAAGCGTGAGAGCATAAGCGAGGAGATGCGACTTTTGTATGTTGCGCTCACACGAGCAAAGGAGAGGCTTTTTATCACCATTCCCGACAGCGAAAACACACGCCGACGTATTGCGGAATGTGCTGCTCAGATAGCTGCAGACGGCGGAAACGTTTCGGCGGTAAAGGCAGGTTCGATGCTCGACTGGCTGCTTGCGGTGATACTCACTCACCCTGACGGAAAGCGCATACAGAACGAGGTCGATATCCCGACACGGACCGCCAAGTCACGGATAAAAATATCAAGCTATGAGCAGACTGCCGCAACCGAGGAAAAGACGGAAGAAAAGAAAGCGCTTGCACAAGAACAGAGCGTGAGAAAGCTGCTTGATAATTTCAATTACAGATATGACAGCGGACTTACTGATGCTCTTGCAAAGCTGACGATAACCGAGATCGCAAAGAGCGAAAGCGAAGAGGTTTTCCTGCGCAGACCCGACTTTGTGGCTGATTACAGCAAGCTTACCGCTGCGGAGATAGGAACAGCTACGCATACCTTTATGCAGTATGCAGATTATGCTTCTGCGGAGAATTCTCCCGAAGCTGAGGCGGAACGGCTTGAAACGCTCGGAATAATCAGCGAAGCAGAGCGACGCTCACTTGATTTTACACATATAAAAGCATTTTTCGGTTCCGAACTTTATGCACGCATGAAACGCTCGACCGAGATACGCCGTGAACAGAAATTTCTTGTCGAAATATCACAGCTGGGACTTGACGGAAAGTATGGTTTGGAGTATAATAATAACAGCAGTATGCTCCAGGGTATTGCTGACTGTATATTCTATGAGGACGGCGGTATAGTGCTTGTCGATTACAAGACCGACAGAGTGCGTTCCGAGGACGTTCTCGCCGACAGATACCGCAGGCAGCTTGTGCTTTACAGCGCCGCTCTGGAGAAGATCTTCCATGTTAAGGTCAGACAGGCGTTTTTGTATTCTTTCAGCCTTGACAAGGAGATCGAGATTTCATTGACATGATAGAAAGGCTGGGTTAAAAATGGCATCAAATCAGAACAAAAGCAGGTCATCGGGAACAAGAATGATAAACGGAACTTTCTTAGGTTCGGTTTTTCTCGGGATATGTATTCTGATAAGCGGACTTTCCATAGGCGGTGGCATTCGCAAGCTGAATAAAACTATGGGTGAGAAGTCTTTTTCAAGCATTAACAATATTACACAGCCTGACAGTATGGATTACAGCGAGAAAAAGTATCTCACCGAGGACGAATCTGCGGAATATCTCAACCTTTCTACACAGGAGATCGTGAATCTTGTCACATCGGGTGAAATTTCCGAGTATGTAAGGACAAGCTCGGGTTATTCTATCTCTGTCAAGGTGCTTGACGAATGGTTCGATAACGAAGCTTATCAGAACAAGATAGCAGGAAATACCGTTCCCGAGGGAGAAAATTCGGGTGAACAATAATTTTTCAAAAAAATTTGAAAAAAGCCTTGACAAATGATTTATTTGTGGTATAATATATAGCGTTGGTTTAAAAACCATTTAAAATAAAGCAGAACTTTCCGTTCTCACCCTGCCGCAAAGGCGTGCAGCGGTCAATAGATACTCTATTTTTTTTACAAGCGGCGGCTTTTTGCCCGCCTGCTTTAAGATGAATTTTGTATGAGCGGAAGAGTTGCTTTTCCGCTCATTTTTTGTTTTATATTTATTACGGGGGTGCTTAATATAAGCGTTAAAGAATTACAGATTAATGAAGAAATCAAGGACAAAGAGATCCGTGTGATTGATTCCGACGGTTCCGCAATAGGCGTGATCTCGGCTAAGGAAGCGTTGGCTCTTGCAGAAGAAAGAGAGCTTGATCTTGTAAAAATTGCTCCGCAGGCAACTCCGCCCGTGTGTAAGATCATGGACTACGGAAAGTACCTTTTTGAGCAGGGCAAGCGTGAAAAGGAAGCAAAGAAAAATCAGAAGGTCGTTGACGTTAAGGAGATCAGAATGTTCTCTACTATCGATACCAACGATTTCAACACTAAGGTAAACCAGGCTGCAAAGTTCCTGAAGAGCGGCGACAAGCTCAAGGTTTCCATTCGTTTCCGTAAGCGTGCAATTGCTCATCCTCAGCTCGGTGAAGAGCTTCTTGACAGATTCAAGGAAGCTGTTTCCGAATACGGCACAGTTGAAAAGCCTTCCAAGATGGAGGGACGAGCACTCGTTATGTTCGTTTCGCCCAAGGCTTCAAAATAAAAATACAACGGCGATATGACTTCGCCTAAAATTGAAGGAGGATACATCATGCCTAAGCAGAAAACACATTCTGGCGCAAAAAAGCGTTTTAAAGTAACCAAGAACGGTCTTGTTAAGTATCAGAAGACCAACAAAAGACACAGACTTACTCAGAAGGCTACAAAGCGTAAGAGAATCGCAAGAGCAGCCGGCTACGCAAGCTCTGCAAACGCTTCAACCGTTAAGGTTCTTATTCCCTACAAGTAATTAAATTCGAAATAAACGGAGGTAAAGAATTATGGCTCGTGTTAAGGGCGCAATGGCTACTCGTAAGAGAAGAAATAAAACATTAAAGCTTGCTAAGGGCTACTGGGGCGCAAAGAGCAAGCATTTCAAGATGGCTAAAGAAGCCGTTATGAAATCCGGCAACTATGCTTACATTGGAAGAAGACTTAAGAAGAGAGATTTCAGACAGCTCTGGATCACAAGAATTTCTGCTGCTTGCAAGATGAACGGAATGAACTATTC
>JBJEQL010000047.1:0-5265 GCA_051881735.1 Oscillospiraceae bacterium | reverse complement strand
CGTAGCTTTCAAGCATTTCGGATATTATAAAGGACAGATCCTCATCGTCGTCGATTATCAGTATTTGTTTTTGCATATTCTGCTTGTATGATATAGTTATGCTTAAATCATACTCTCCTTTAAAAATTTGTATATTCGGTCGATTGGAAAATATACAGATGTTAAATATAATTATAGTGGTAAAAGCTTTTTATGTCAAGAAAGCTGTCTTGAACGTTTTTGGAAACAGAGTCACTAAATTATTATTGACATAAAAATAAGGCACTTAGGTAACCGTGTAGGTCTCCTATGTGCCTTTTTGCAAAGGAAATGTTCGTATTATATGGATTTGTTTGTGTGTTTTTCTACATAATAAGGTACCATAAAATTATGATTATTTTTTGAAAATATAGTGATATTTTGTAATATTAGGGATACGCTGATCAACGCAAAGCAATCGCTTTACCGTTTTGAGAAATATATGAGTTTAAGCAGGTAAAAATATTCCTCTCCGTTAATAGTAACTACAGCACCGCATACATTCTCCTCCTGCAAGTAATTATTCGGAATACATACACAGAAATCGCCTAAGTCCGCATAGAAAGAGTCGTTCGTATTGCAACTGGTGTGGCATTGCAGAATGTTGTAAACCTTATATCCATAGCACCGGATATCTCCTCTTTTTGCAGCATTAAGTGCAAGCAGGTCAATTTTGTTCCGATGAAGGCAATAAAAAATATATGCGAGAAAACAGGCAAGGATTATAAGTATAAGACTCAAAGGATCCTTCAGTCTGTCATTTAAGACAGATAATATCACATATATCACAGCAACAAAAAATCCGACGATCATCATGATAATCTTGGAAACGCTTTCGTTTGTGCGGCTTTCAAAAGATTTTTGGAGACGTGCATCATATTCGCACGGCTCACCTCTGATAATGTACTTTTTCAGAATGGGGTTCACTTTGGAACCATCTAACTGATAAAAGGCAGGATCCTCTGTCATATATATAACCTTCGGTTTGCTTTTGTCGAAAAAACTCATTGTATTTCCTCACTTATCATTCCGCATCATTAAAACCTTAAACGTTAACTTGATTATTTCAATTTATCAAGCAAATTTTACAACACTAAAAATCACTTGTCAACAACTATTCCGACAATATTACAATGGTTTTACGCAAGCTTTACAAAGCGATTAGATAACCGCGAAAAGTTTAACATCAGAACATAACGTTTGAATTTGAAAAGTGTAAAATGGCATTAACTTACGTTTTACATTGGCTTGATTTCTAATTTTACACGGAAGGTTTATAATATATTTAAGGATACGCTGATTAATGCGAAGCAATGTATTGCTTTGCAATCGTTTCCTTAAAATGAACTGTAAATAAATGAAGTATCTGTCTGAGATGTTGTTAAGAGGTTGAATTATTAATTTATGCGAGATATCCGATAAGTACATTTTTTAAGGGGAGTTAAGATAATGGATATGCAAAACATCGATACGAATTTTGACAGAATAATTGACAGAAGAGAAAAGAAAGAACTGGACAAGAGTGGAAATATTCAGATGCATAACGGAAAAATTGTCCGTAATTTTGAAAATATGATCTCTTACGCCGGTCAGACCGAATGTGACGAGGAATTCTACCTGAAACTTGAAAAAGCGGTTTCCAAAAATGAGTTAAGCAGTTCTCCGTTGGTATCTTCAATTATTTTTGAAGTGTTTTCAATATTTTTTATTTTTATGTGTTTTAGATTCGGCTTTTCTATCAATCAGATACTTGTCTTTCTTTTGCTGCCCGGTTTCATGTTCTGTCTTTTTACTTATTCAATAATAAAGGAATGTATCAAACTGTACCGAATGAAAAAGTGTGTAAAACAAAAAGAAAATATTTATTCTGTATCGCTAAAAATCGAAGGAACACGCTTGTATACAGATGATTCGGGAGATACTTCAAAAAAATATTATTATTTATACTCGGAGCCTATGCTGATATGTGTGCCAAAAGAGATATTTGATTTTGCAGGCCCCGAAAAAAGCCTGATAGGCGCAGTTGTCGGAACAGGCAAACATAAAATGTTTTATGCGCTGTATGTTATATGACAGTTTGAAGGGTATTTAGCAAATAAAAAATCATAGACCCATGCAGCTCGTACCGTGCCGCATGGGTCTTATTTTTTTAGAATAGAATTCGTGCTTTTCTTGTTTAAACTCATGCTATTGCCGCTGGAATTGACATTACTGAAACTATCATGCTTTTGCCTGCATTTGAAGCTCCTTTTTTATCATCAGCATCGAAAAAATCATCGTCTGCGCTGTTTATTACCTTGATCCGTCCCTGACCGTAAGGAGCGGCGTATTCAGAACCAACATTTCCGCCCAGGGTTTTTGTAATATAATTTATAAGCACCTGATTGTCTATCATAACGTTGTCTTTCAGAATATTGCATCCGCTGAACATTGTGTAACCGTTACTGCCGGATTTCAGCATATAGTTTTGTGAGGCAAGCTTGTAGGTTTTATTAAGGTCAAGAGGTTCGCCGCCAACTTTAACATTCTTTACTCTGTACTCGCCGTCTACCTTTACGAATTCCTTGTTGTCTGTCAGTACGACAGAGGATGGGATATATGTGTGGATCTCATAGGTTAGTCCCGATACCTGCAAAAATCCGCCCGATTCTTCGGGTGCGTTTGCAGAGCCAAGTTCAAGTGCGTCAAGAATCTGCTGACCGGTGGCTTCGATAAGACAAGCGGAATTTCCGAACGGCTGAACCGCAATGATATTTGCATAGGTGATGTCGCCCTTTTCAATACTTGTTCTTATACCACCGCCGTTAACAAATCCTATATCTGCTCCGAGAAGTGAACGGTAAGCGTCAGCGCAAAGATTTCCGAGATTTGTTTCCGTATTTCTGATCATTCTTCCATCGGTTTCGGGGTCGTTTATAATAAGATCAACGTCAGTTTTGGCAACGACTGTTTCGGCAAGCTCGGAAAACTCTGCTTCAATGCTCTTTACGAAATCATTCATTTTAGCGTAAGCTGTATATTCGGCTGATGATGCATCATACGAAACGGTGAAATCGCTCTTTGAAATAAGTTTTGAGGAAATTCCGCTTTTCGATATCGTAACCGTGCCGATTTCCGCAAGCTTAGTTCCTGCCGATGCAAGCAGTACACTTTTTCCGCTTTTATCGGTAACTGTTTCACCGTCAATAACGTCGTGTGAGTGTCCGTCGATAAAGACATCTATACCTCTTACGTTTGCGATAACTTCCTTTGATGTCCAAGGAGAGCTTTGTGCGTCAGTCCCGAGATGACCTACTGCAACGATATAATCTGCACCTTCTGCATAAGCTTCGTCAACAGCAGTCTGGACTGCATTGTAAAGCTCGTTCCCGTTATTGCCGGAACAGAAACCGTAAATATATTCGCCGTTTTCATTTTTAAAGAATGACGGTGTGGATTTTGTTGTAGTTTCGGGTGTGGATATTCCTACAAAACCGATTTTTACGCCGTCTGTTTCGATTATCTTATAGCTGTTAAGAATGGTATTTCCGCTTGTAAGGTCTACAAAATTTGATGATATGTACGAAAATTCAGCCGAATTCTTTAATCTGAAAAAGTTGTCCATACCAAAATCAAATTCGTGGTTTCCCGGAACGGCAAGGTCATAACCGAGTTCATTCATTATACGAAGGGGGTAGCTTCCGTCCGACAGGGTACCGATAACATCTCCCTGAATGAAATCTCCTGCGTCTACAAGCAAGGTCTTGTAACCCTCGGATTCAAGCTTTGCACGGTATGCGGCAAGCTCTGCATATCCGAAAGAATTATCATCGGCATTGATGCTGCAATGAACATCGTTTGTGTGAAGGATCACTATTCCCATATTATTATTCTCGGATAATTCGGTAAAATGCTGCAAAAAAGTACAGCAGCCTGCGTCCTGCGCAGTTCGGGTAAAAAGTCTCATGTTCCTAATAAGTATTATTCTCCTTTATTCTTTCAATCACAATCAAATTTTACAACGCCAAAATCAGCTTGTCAATAATAATTACAATAGCTTTCCGTACATTTTACAAAGCGTTTATGTAGCATTTTCGAAGCTTAACATTGGAGAATAAAACGCTTTGCTTTAGTTTTGAGGGATCCGCTATTGAGCTTGCGGCGAAAACGGCAGAAACGTTCAAATCAGCGCTTTATTAATATTGAGAAAAGAAAAACTCCGACAGAATAAACTGTGTGTAAAGCTTGGAAAACTGTTCGTAAACTCCATTGACTTTGAATTTTTCCCATGATAGTATAAAGATGCATTAAGGCAAAAGGAAATAATGCACAATACAAAATTAAGGAAAAACGAAAAGGCAGGTAATCAATGATGAATTTCAAAAAAACGGCAGCAGCGATCGCTGCAATTGCAGTTGCGGCAACTGCAACAGTAAGCACAGTTTATGCAGCAAACAGCAAAACCACAGCTTCAACCAAATCCGAAGCTTCAGCATCACAGTATAACGGAAAAACTCCAAAGTACATCTTTATGTTTATCGGTGACGGTATGAGCTATCCTCAGATCCAGGCAACAGCCGATTACTACTCCGCTCTGAACGATACGAACAACAACGATATCCTTGATAACACAAAGGTACTTAACTTCATGAAGTTCCCCGTTGCAGGTTCGGCAACAACATACGATTCTACATCGTTCTGTCCCGACTCCGCTTCAACAGCAACTTCTCTCTCCACAGGTCATAAGACATACAGCGGAACGATCAACATGGACGAAACCTTTACAACAGAGTATGAAACTATCACCGAAAAGCTGAAAGAACAGTACGGCTACAAGGTAGGTGTAGTTACAACCGTAAATCTTAACCACGCAACTCCTGCGGCTTACTATGCACATCAGGCAAGCAGAAAGAATTACTACGAGATCGGACTTGAAATGGTAGAGAGCGATTTCGACTACTTCGCAGGCGGTGCACTTCTTAAACCAACAGGCGCAAACGACGATCAGAAGGACATCTACAAGGTTGCCGAGGACGCAGGCTACAATGTTATCAAAACTCAGGCAGAAGCCGAGAAGCTCACAGCAAAGGACGGCAAGTCTATTGTAATTGCGGAAACGCTTGCAGACAGCGATTCAATGTCATATAACAAGGACAGCAAGAAGGGTGAATGGACTCTTGCCGATTATGTTGAAAAGGGTATTGAGGTACTTGATAATGACACAGGCTTCTTTATGATGGTCGAAGGCGGAAAGATCGACTGGGCTTG
>JBJEQL010000046.1:0-5271 GCA_051881735.1 Oscillospiraceae bacterium | reverse complement strand
CAAGCATCCGGATAACGACTATTTCGTTAAATTCAACTGTCCCGAGTTCACAAGCCTTTGCCCTATCACAGGTCAGCCGGATTTTGCAACTATTTACATTTCATACGTTCCGTCAGTAAAAATGGTTGAGAGCAAATCGCTTAAGCTGTATCTTTACAGTTTCCGCAATCATGGTGATTTCCACGAGGATTGCATGAACATCATTATGAAAGACCTTATAAAGCTTATGGATCCGAAATATATCGAGGTATGGGGAAAATTCACTCCAAGAGGCGGTATTTCCATTGACCCATACTGCAATTACGGTAAAAAAGGCACAATTTGGGAACAGGTCGCAGTTGACAGACTTACACACCATGACCTTTATCCCGAAAAAGTCGATAACAGATAAATAATTAAGAGTGACTTGCCACTCGGTACCGATAAAACTTCTTTATCGGTACTGTTCTAAAATGGTAAGCCACTCTTTTTATTTACCTATTCAAAAGATTGTTAAGATCATCGGCATAACGTGCACAATCATGAAAAAGCTGCGTTTTGATATTGGATGATGAACTGCGGATATAGAGTACTATCACATAAGGCGAATCCGCATAAACCACCGCTGCCGCACCAAGCGTGTAAAAATCATCTTGTGGCAGATATCCGTATTTTTCGCAGACGGTGTACTCACGGAGTTCATCGGAGAAAAGGTCATTATGTTCGCTGTTTGCGAGGTATTCCTTCATAAGTGCACCATTCTGATGCTTTTCGTTAAAAAAGTATATGTCTTTGAAATAGACCGCCGTTTCCCTCGGAGTGAGTTTAAACCAGTAATTATCATCGGTCATCCGTTCGTCACGGTTAAGCCCCTCTGCAAGTTCATTAAAGCAGTCATACCCGACATAATTATACAGCATTTTGTAGGCGGTATTATCGCTTTTTTCAATCGTAGCTTTTGCCAATTCTTCGATAGTGAACATTGTTCCGACCGGCTGATTGTTTACAAGCTCAGTGCTTGAATTGAGCATTTCCTCGGTCATCTCAAAGCTTTTGCTGAGGTCTGTTTCTTTACCGAGAACCGACCGTACATAGGGTGCTTTTATAATACTTGCCGCCGAGAATCGACTGTCACCGTTATACTCGACTGAAGCTCCGCTCTCAAGATTTACATACATAAAGCCTGCATCACCGTATCTTTTGATAAGAACATTGTACAGCTCATCAATAACTTCAAGAATATCCTCATCTTTTGTATCTATTCCCGAGGTTATGATTGTTGACGGTTCTCCCTCCGACATGTTTTCAAATTCAAATTGCGGACTGTCGATCAAAAGCGAAATATCAAGTTCGGGGTTCTCAAGTTCGGTTTCCTGTGTTTCGGATACAGCTTCAGCTTCTTGTACAGCTGTTGTTTCAACCGAACGCTTACCACCGCTGGCAATTACCTTTACAACTGTTTCGCCCGGTATATATGCCTCTTCGGGAGCAATACTCTGTGACAGAATAACGCCTTCTTCATAATCGGTTTCATAGTCATATTCAACATCAAGCGTGAAAAATCTGCTGTAACAACCGTTGACATCGTCAACCGTATAGCCTATAATCGTCGGCATTATCTCATGCACATCTCCGGGTTTTCGGAGCATAAGGATACAGGCAACCACCACGAAAGCTATCAGCGACAGAATAATGATTATAATGCTGATAAGCTTTTCGTTTTTATTTGTCATGAAAAATCCCTCCTTATGGGAGTTTTACTCTACTGATTTGAGCGATGCCGCCATATCTATCTTTTTAAGGCGGAAATAGAGCATTACGTTAACAAATACTGCAAACACAATTGTCAATCCTGCTGCTGCCAAGAAACAATATGCAGGAATATCAGGTGCAAACATAACTGAATCAACTTCGCAAGTCTTTATGACAAACTTTTCAAAGAAAATTCCGACTACAAGTCCTGCAAACATTCCCATAAACGCTGAAATAGTATTTTCACGGTAAATATACGCTGCAACTTCACCATCATAAAATCCAAGTACCTTTATCGTTGCAAGCTCATGCAGACGTTCGTTAACGTTAATGTTTGTAAGATTAAACATTACCACAAAAGCAAGTGCTCCTGCACAGACAATGACTAAAACAACGATAAGTGAAAGGCTGCTTACAAGAGTACGGAAAGAATCGCTTCCGCTCGATGAATAGCTTACAGCAAGAATATCGTCACGGTCAACAATAGCTTCGGAAAGTTCGCTTTCCTTTGATGTATCGTTCATATTGAGGAACAAAACGTTGTCTATTAATTCATAATCAAGTCCCAACTTGTTGAATCCGTCCGAATTAATGAAAGCGTAGTTGAAAGTATAGTTTTCCATTATTCCGACAACTTCAACAGGATACCCTTGCACAAAGTAAACGCTGTCGCCTATCTTTACATCAAGCAGCCGTGCAAGCTTCTCATTGATGATGACGCCATTATCGGAGAGGTCATAATGTTCCCTTGATTCACGGTTGTGGATATCGAAGAATTTATCAATGTCGTCATTTTTATCTGACACTATAAGATAAACATCTGCGGAATCATTATCCGAAAAGAGTTCATCTGACTTCTGCAGTGCATACATTGATTCTTCAACAAATCCGGTTTTTTCAGCTTCATTCTTTATAGCGTCATAATCAGCAGTTTCATCATCCACCGCAACTATCGCATCATAAACGAAAACATCTGTATACTGTCTGTCAACAATGCTCACGATAGAATGACGCAGTCCGAAACCTGTCAGAAGAAGTGCTGTACAGCCACCGATACCAATTATCATCATTATTACACGGCTTTTATATCGGAAAAGATTGCGGAATGTGACTTTCGTTGTGAACTTCATTCGGCTCCAGAGCGGTGTTATCTTTTCGAGGAAAATGCGTTTTCCGTTTTTCGGCGGCTTTGGGCGCATAAGCTCGGCAGGTTTTGAAACAAGCTCCATTCGGCAAGCCATGAACGAAGAAAGTCCTGTGCAAAGGCAAGCAGCTACTGCACAGCCGATAACATAATCCAACCTGAACACGGCAGAAAAGCTTTCAAATGCATACATTGATTTATAGCAGGCGAAAATAATTTTCGGCAGGACATTAAGTCCGAGTGTAACGCCAATCAGAACTCCGGGGATACTTGCCAGAACTGCATATAGGATATACTGTCCCATAATATCGCCATAACCATAACCGAGAGCCTTGAATGTACCTGTCTGTGTACGCTGTTCCTCGACCATTCTCGTCATTGTAGTCCAGCATACAAGCGCTGCTATAAGAATAAAGAAAACAGGGAAAACCTTTGCTATCGCATCGACCTTATCGCAATCATCGCCGTAATTTCCGAATCCCGGATATATATCGTCACGGCACATCACATACCATTTAGCGTCTTCTGTCTTTTCGGCTACTTCCCTTTCAGCATCAGCGATTTCTTCCTGCGCTTCGTTAAGTTTCTCTTCGCCATCTTTTATTTCTGCGGCAGCATCGTCAAGTTCGATGCGAGCTTCAGCAAGACTTTCCTCAATTTCGGGGATATTGTCTTCAAGCCCTGCAATATACTGTTCTATTCCTTGTTTGCAGGCTGCTTTTGTGCCATTGTCGTAAGCGGTAGGAATGGACATATAACCTGTAAGAAGCTGTTCAAGCGTTTCATCAACAGCGAAGAAATCATGCTGATTGAGCATATTTACAGCATCGGTCACCTCATCGATGCTTTGAACGGAGTCTGATTCATAATCAATGAGTAACTGATTAAGCTGATCTATAACGCCGTTAAGATCGTCGACTGACTTTAAACCGTCATTATACTCATTTTCACCATCGGTAAGCTTTTCTTTTGCTTCTTCGATTTCTTTTCGTGAATCTTCAATCTCTGCTTTTGCATCATTTATCTCCACATAAGCTTCAGCGGTTATATTTTTTACACGCTTTTCAATTTCAGCTTCGCCAAATTCTTCAAGATATTCAATTTTCTCGTCTATAAATGTATCGTAATCCTCTGTAAACGGGTCAAGCTTTTCTGCTCCGTTTATTTTTACATATACATCTGTGTAAACTTCAAGGCAGAAATTCTCCTCGGGAATGAGAACATAACCGTTCAGATTTCCGTTTCCGATAGAGGTCGTTCCGCGCTCAAATGAGATATACATCGGAAGCTTTATATAGCCTACAACAGTATATTCCGTCCGTGAAAGAGTATCGGAAATATCATCTTCTCCCGATGCGGAAAAGCGTACTTTTTCACCTATTTCGGGCTGCTCAGAACCACGGAATTTATAATCGACAACGCATTCATCAGCACTTTTGGGCAATCGGCCTTCGACAAGCTCCGGAATGTTCATATTTCTTTCAGCATTATAAGAATAAAGCTTTACCGGCTTTCGGGATACTGTATCGCTTTCGATAAAAAAATCTGTGGAATATGCTCCTTCGGTATAAAAATCATTGTTCAAAGCTTTAATATCGTCAACCTCATTCTGCTCAAACCCAAGTGTTGACATTATATGTATATCGTCAAGATTATGTTCATTATAATAGTTCCATGCGTTTTTCTTCATATCGGGCGAAGCTGCCTTTATTCCGGAGAAAAAGCCTGAACCGAGCGCAATTATCGCAAAAATTGCAATAAATCTTCCGAATGTGTTTTTTATGCTTCGGAATGTATTTTTCAGCATTGTTTTTTTCATCAGAAAATCCCTCTTTACCACTCAATATCGTCGATTGAGGTCGGATTTTCGTTTAAAACAACGCTCTCAACCTTGCTGCTTTTTATTGTGATAACACGGTCTGCCATTGGAGTTAAAGCAAGATTATGCGTAATAACAACAACCGTCGTACCGGTATTACGGCAGGTATCCTGCAGAAGTTTAAGAATGGTTTTACCTGTCTGATAATCAAGCGCTCCGGTAGGTTCATCACAAAGAAGAAGCTTTGGCATTTTTGCAAGTGCTCTTGCGATAGAAACACGCTGCTGTTCACCGCCCGAAAGCTGTGCCGGAAAATTGTCCATTCTTTCGGCAAGTCCCACATCACGCAAGACCTGCTCAGCATCAATATGATTTTTGCATATCTGTGTTGCAAGCTCAACATTTTCCTTCGCAGTAAGGTTCTGAACGAGATTATAGAACTGGAAAACAAACCCGATATCATAACGCCTGTATGAAATAAGCTCTTTCTGCGAATATTTTGCGATATCAACTCCGTCAACGATTATCTCGCCCTCATCGCAGCTGTCCATTCCGCCGAGCATATTCAGAACGGTGG